>CALKGV010000090.1 GCA_938091805.1 uncultured archaeon
AACAGCAGTAATATTCGCCCCAGAAGACCTAACAATAACGGTCGATGGCGAAACTAAAAGCCTAAAGAGAGATGATTTCATAATTCTAGATAGAGGCGTCCATTCGATAAAAGCCAGCCACGAAGTAATAATACAATTGAACTGCCCAGGAAACCCGCTAACCATCGTGATATACGGTGAGTTTGGCCCAGCTCCATTCCAGTATCAGTCTAACCCTATAGAGACGAAGAATACAGGCTGGACTGACTGGGCATCGTACCTAATCTCAGTTCAAGATATAAGAAAAACCATAGAGGTGCCGAAAGGCTTCGCTGAAACTCCTGCAGCCGCAGGAATAAACTGGATCTTAATCGTGATACCTGCAATAGTGGTAGTTGCAGCAATAGGGAGCGCTTTCTTCATTCTTAGAAAAAGACGCTCATTGCACCATCATTAATCCCATCCTTATCAGCAAATGAAGTTTTTCTTAAATTCGGGCTTGTAGAAAAACTTTTGGGTGTGTTTTGGGGCTCTGTTACTTTAAGTGGGGGTTCTCCCTCAGATGATTTTGGAGGTGATCTGTGTCGTGATGTTCCGAGAGAGGACTCCCATCTGTATTGTTCTCTATGGTGTTTATTTGGTTTTTGAGGGTTTGAGTTTTAGGGCTGCTTCCAGGGCTTTAGAGTTTTTCACCCGTAGGAGCCATGTTTCGATATGGCGTTGGGTTCAGGCGCTTCCGCCTCTGGAACGCCTCTTCCTGGCTAGGAGGGTTCGCTGCTTCCTTGTGGATGAGACTATGGTGAGGGTGGGTGGGGTTGAGGGCTGGATATGGGTTGCATACAAGCCCCATCAGCGCAGATTTCTAGGACTATGGTTCAGCTGGCTCAGGAGCAGCATGACGGCTGAGGCCTTCATAAGACAGCTTATCAAGCGTTACGGTCGGCATCCAGTCTACACCGATGGAGCAGCATGGTGCCCTGAAGCGTGCAAGGCTCTAAACCTAGAGCATAGGCTCCTAAACGACGAGTATAGGAGCCTAATCGAGAGGTCCATCCAAGCTGTTAAGGACAGAACTGAAGCCTTCAACGACAACTATCCATGCAGAAGGAGCGGATGCAACCTAAGCCATGTCAAGAACCGGCTCAGGCTCTTCAACCTTCATCAACAATCCGAATACCAGAAACTCATAACCCAACTCAAGGAGGCGATAAGCTTAAAGTAACAGAGCCCTCTCATCCAAGCATAAGACATATAAGCATGGTTTCTCTCTCAAAAATTAGGGGCTGTAGTCTAGCAGCAGCTTCATATAATGTGAACTGCTAGAAAGGTATGACGACTGTAAGCGGCTTAAGCCGCAACCGTTAAGGGCTCCAGAGCCAGCCAAAACCGGGTTTGCGGACCTTTAAAGGGGATGAAGAAGGTCTGGAGCGTTGAGGAAACCCGTAGGAGCAAGGCTGAAAGATAATGGTGCCCCTGCTCCGGGGAAAGGTCGCCGGTTCAAGTCCGGCCAGCCCCACCAGATTCCTTCTAAATCCAGCCTACTCAATAATTTAGGGCTTCCATTACCTAATATTATTTGTTAATGCTGGATCTCCGCTTTGTCAACATTAAATTATGTCGCCAACATAATTTAGAAGAAAAGAGACAAAATAATGGGCTGAAAGAAAGTAAGTAAGCATTGAAAGAATAAATTAAATTGAAAGAGGAAAAATTTTTAGGGTTAGGGAAGAATTAGTCCATGAAGCATTAGGTTATGCCCAAAGGTATATAATCTAGGAGAACAAGAATTATGTGAATTGCAGAATGAGAGTAATCGCATGGAAGAGTTTGTTAAAGTTCAAATTTCAGGTTTTGCTCAAGTTAATACCCCCTATGGTCCAACACCGGTTCTTCTCCTTGAGGATGATGTGGAAAGGATTTTAGTGATAGTTATAGGCGAGGCTGAGGCTTCGTCCATAGCCGCCGCTGTTAGAGGCTTTCAACCACCAGTGCCGAACACCATGATTTCATTATGAGAGTGCTTGATGGAGTGAATGTCCGGGTTAAAAAGGGAGAAATCTATAATATACAATCAAATAGATTTTTAGCGCGGATTATTATTGAGTCCAGCGGAGGAGAGGTTAAGGTTGATGGTAGACCAAGCGATATAATAGCGCTTACAGTAAGAGCTGGCGCAGATATATATGTTACAGAGGATATTATGAAAAAAGCATCAATAGAAAAATCAGTGCTACTGAAAGAGCCCGAAGAATCGGTGAATAAAGACGCCGAGGAAGAAAATGAAGAAGAGAAACATTAACCCGAAAATCAAAACCATCAGCGGAAAATAACGTAACAAAATAAAAGATCTCACGGTGAAATTCGACCATGCAAAATAGGGCTTAAATACTGCTGCAATAGCGGGATAATTGTAATCGCTCTTCATTAAGGGAAAAGGTTTCTTAATCCTCTTCATCAGAACTCTACCATTAAAATAAATCTAAATCTATTAGAGCAATTATGAGAGAAACCTATATCTCAAATGCAACCTTCAAATGGATCCTTAAAGGTTTTTCCTTATTCCGCCCATTTACCCCTTCTCCGCCTCAAAATCCGACCTAATTGCTGAGCAAACCGTTAAAGGTTTAAATATTTCAGTCTTAACCTAATTCTTTGACTGAGAATGGAGTCTTCAAAAAGGGAGTTTCTTGAGTTTCTAGATGGGGATCTGGAATTCCGCTATGCAGTTGCTGGCTACCTTGGGCTATCGGAGACATTGAAGAGGCTTGATGCGCTGGCTGAGGAGCAAGTTAGGCTTAGGGAGGAGCAGACAAAACATGGGAGAAATAAATAAATCAAAATCAGGCATGATCAATAGCCTATTAAATACTAGGGTGGAAGACATAGAGGTTAGTAAGGGCAAGAGTATATCCCAGATTCTCAAAGAGATGAGGAAAACATCCTTTCAGGGGAGAACGCTGGGCGAAGTTGCAGATGTATGGGAGGAAATGCTGAATCAAGAGGACCTTACAACTATTATGGGATTGGCCGGCTCAATGAGCACCGCTGGACAATATAAAGTAATAAAATGGTTGATTGAGAACAGATTTATAGATGTTCTCGTGTCAACAGGCGCCAATATCTCAGAGGACATAATCCCGCCATGGGTTCAGCTTACTACCAGGGAAATCCCAATGTTGCTAATGAAATCCTTCTAAAAGCAGAAGTTATCAGGTATTATGATACCTACGGAAGGGAGATCGATTACACAAAAATGGAAAAATTAATAGTGGATTGCATATTGAACAGAACCGGATAAACCATATTCCTCCGCTCAATTCCTATCAATTTTCGGAAAATATCTTGACGAAAAAAGGTATAAATAGCATTGTTTCCGCTACTTGGAGATGTAATGTTCCAGTTTTTTGCCCTGCAATTGCTGACAGCGCTTATGGAGAAGCCTTTCTGTTGGCATTAAACAGGGGGCATAGGTTGATGATCGACGGGATGAAGGACTTTGAACAGTTGATGAAGGTAGGTGAGTTAAGCAAGAAAACTGGCGTAATTTATGTAGGCGGGGGAGTCCCAAAAGATATAGTGCAGCTCATGGCCGTCTCTTTAACATTGAAAAGTAAAAATGTGAAGATAGAAGGAAAAAATGGGGCTCTCCGCGAATCTACGGGAGAATGGTATTATCCGCATAAGTATGCCATACAGATAACGACGGATAACCCTGTTTTCGGCGGGCTTTCAGGATGTACATTTGAGGAAGCCATCTCCTGGGGAAAAATTTCTAAGGATTGCAGAAAAGTCACATGCTATTGTGATGCCACGATCGCATTGCCGTTAATAGCGCATGCTCTCTGCGAAAGGATAGAGAAGAGAAAGTGTGTTCCAAACCTGAAGAAAGCGATGGAATAATTATGATATCCGCTGTTGTCTTAGCGAATCTCTAAAATTATATCCTTAGCCGTCTGTCTTACCGCTTCTGCACTGTTTAACTTGGGTTTCCATCCTAACATCTTTATTTTCGATATGTCTAAGAGCATCTCTTTGACGTCTCCCTTCCACCCTCTCCCGCCGTCTACGCCGCCAGCATATTTTATTTCAACATCGCTTAAACCCATCTCTTCAATCACTATCCTCGCTATCGTTGCCACATTAACGGTGTCCTCTGACCCAATATTATATATCTCAACCTGCTCCTTAGCCATTTCGGATGCTACAAGAATCGCTTCAGCACAGTCCTTCACGTATAAATAGGATTTTCTCTGCGTTCCGTCACCTAGAACTTCCAGAATCTTCGGATTGCTTCTCAATTTTTTTATAAAGTCGTATATGACGCCGTGTCCACTTCTAGAGCCGACAATATTTGCAAGCCTGCATATTACGCTCTTAAATCCGAAGAGGTGGGAATAGCCTGAAATCAGCGCCTCGCAAGCTAGCTTAGAGGCGCCATAGAGCGATATGGGCTTCAGCGGACCGTAATCTTCAGGCGTCGGCATCTTTTTCGCCTCTCCATAAACGGTTGATGTGGAAGTAAACACGATGCTTTTACAGTGTTCACTTTCCTTCATGGCTTCTAGAAGATTATATGTTGCAAGAATATTCTGTTCATAATCAATCCTCGTATTGAAGGCCCCTATTTTCACATCCGGGTTTGCTGCCAAATGAAAAACAACATCACAAGTCCCCATGGATTTCTTAATATCGCTAGGGTTCAGCGTATCGCCCATAATGAACTTAAACCTTGAATTGTTAAGCCACCTTGATATATTGTCAAGTTTTCCAGCGCTTAAATTATCAAGCACGGTGACGTTTACCCCGATTTCCATAAGATTGTCAACTAGGTGGCTTCCTATGAAGCCGGCGCCCCCGGTAATTAAAGCATGATTGAAGCTGATCTTCGGATTATCCAAATTTGGAAAGCACCAGATTTTTCTATGAAATTCAAAGGTTATATATCTTTCTTTCTTAATATTTTCTTTTACTGGGTGATTTAACTTGGCGAAGATTAGGGTTGGATTAATTGGGGTTGGTAATTGTGCGTCAGCTCTCGTCCAAGGCGTGTATTATTACAGCGGCGTCGGCAGGGAAAGTTTCACAGGTTTAAGATATTCAAACATAGGGGGCTTCTATCCTGAAGACATAGAATTCACCTGCGCCTTCGATGTGGCGAAAGGGAAGGTTGGGAGAGATCTTTCAGAGGCAATCTTTGCTCCACCGAATAATGCCCCGAGATTTGCTGAGGTCCCAAGTTTAGGTGTGGAGGTTCTTAAGGGGCCGGTTATGGATGGGCTGAACGAGTACGCTAGGAAAATAGTTGAAGTTGATGCTTCAAAAGAGGTTAATGTTGCCGAGAAGCTTAAAGAGAGCGGCGCGGAGATGCTTATTAATCTTCTGCCAGGTGGGGCGCAGAAAGCATCACTCTGGTACGCTGAGGAGTCGCTGAAAGCCGGATGTGCCTTCGTTAATGCGACGCCCACGATCATTGCAAGCGATCCGGCTTGGGGCGCTCGCTTCCAGGAGGCAGGATTGCCGATGGTTGGAGATGACCTTATGGATCAGGTCGGTGCAACGTTTATTCATAAAACTATTCTTGAAACGCTGACTAGAAGAGGCGTTTTGATTTCAGAAACATATCAGCTGGATGTTGGGGGAGGAATGGAGTCGGCGGACATTGAACGGGCTTGGGGTGCAAAAAGAATAATTAAGACTAAAACTGTTGAATCCACTTTGCCTTATAAAGCCTCAGTAGTGGCCGGCTCAACAGACTTCATTGAGTTTTTGGGCAATAGGCGTGACAGCTACATGTGGGTTTCTGGCACATATTTTGGAGGTGCACCATTCGAGATTGAGTTAAGGCTGAACACGCTTGATGCGCCAAACGCCGGCTCAATATTGCTTGACGTTATACGCGGCGTTAAAATCGCTTTGAATAGAGGGGATTCAGGGCATATCCTCCCCATATCCGCGTATGCATTCAAGCATCCGGCTAAGATCATGCCCCTTCATGAGGCGGAGAAACTTTTTGAGGAATATATAAAATAAACAGCATTTTTCCATCCAATTTTTTATATCGTTCTAAGAGCACTAGAAATATAAGGGGAGGGAATCTGTCAGCTCCGCCATTAAAGCGTAATCTAAAGGTTTGCGTAGCTATACCCGCATCAATAGTGTCGGATGTCCCGCATCAGAGAGAGAAAACGATTAAAGTAGGCTATATAGGTAGGGCGCTGGCGATTTTCCGCATCGATGAGGTCGTAATTTACCCGGACATCATTGGCGCTGATCAATCAAGAGACTTAGAGTTTGTCGCGACGATTCTATCCTACATGGAGACACCCCAGTATCTTAGGAAAAGACTGTTCAAAATAGTGCCGGAGTTACGCTATGCCGGCATCCTACCGCCGCTGAGGACGCCCCATCATCCGGTAAAGAATAGGAAGAAATATCTAAGAGTGGGCGAATTCAGGGAAGGCATTATTGTCTCGAAGGATAAGATGGGGCTACTTGTTGATGTTGGTGTAGAGCAGCCGATCCGCGTTGAAAATACCAACATGCCATTAGGAACACGCGTCACAGTTAAAATAATCAGTGATGGTGATGATCCAAGGGCGGTGTTGGCCAGCGCGGACGATATTGATGTTTACTGGGGATACAAAGTTGAGGTTTCCAGAACACCTTTCAGCCGCATGGTTAGGAGCGGCAAGTTCGATATGGCTATCGCAACCTCCAGATGGGGTGAACACTTCATGAAAGTTAAAGATGCGCTGTTGGAAAAGTGGATGAAATCAAAGAGGGTGCTTATAGCCTTTGGGTCGCCAACGCATGGGCTTCATGAAATCGTTAGGCAGGAAGGTGTCGAACTGAGCGATATAATGGATTTCATAATTAATACGGTGCCCAGACAGGCCACCGAGACCGTTCGGACGGAGGAGGCATTGTATGCAACCCTAGCCATACTGAACCTTTTAACTGAGACTTATCTGCTTTAAACAACTCTGATAAATCAAGTTCCGACGAGAATGCTTCCGCTTATCTTTCTCAATGTTGCTATGGCTGAGAGGGCGGCTATATAGCTCGTTCTCGGATTGTTTGGAAACGGCTTATTGATGGTTCTTGTGTAGATCTCGCCGAAATCCCCCCTCACATAGATCTCGTGAACTATGTGCCTTATGCTTGGATCAACTATTACTCTAACTTTAGTTTCGTCGGGACCTACGCCGGCTAGGCTCAATGAAGCCGCAACATTAACATTCTGCGGAAAAAGTTTAACGGCCTCTCTGGCGGTTCCCTCATATAAGACAAGCGGCTCCTTAAGTGATGATAAGTTAATTTTGCTCCTCTCTACATATGGCGCTCCCTCAAAGCTTATCGGCGGCTTCCTGGTTGTTAGCGTGATCTCTTCAATCTGCCCCACCGCCGCCGATTTTATGTTGTCAAGCCCGACTATTGCGCCTGAGGGCACATAAACCTTTCTAGCACTATTTTTAGCAATCTTCAGTATGTTCTCAAGCAGCGATTCATCAAGTAAAGCCCCCGCGCTCATCACCATAAAATCCTTATTTTTCATCAGAGCCTTGATCGCATACTGCTTAACCGCTTCCTGTGAAGCCGCCTCTATAACTATTTGAATATCATCCCTGTTAAGAAGATCATCTGCATCTTTAGCTATAAGGGGTTTACGGCTAAGTTTAGAAGCTAATCTCTCAGCCCTTTCACGGATGAGGTCATAAATCATCACTAGGCTCATTTCTCCGGCTTTCCCGCTATCTATAGCCTCAGCTATAACCGTGCCTATCGCTCCGCAACCGATCAGCCCAGCGTTTACTACCGTAATGGCCCCCCAACTCTAATTTTGAAAGATTGATCATGCGTGATAAATGTAATAGCCTTAAATAAGATTTTTGCATAAATGAAGGAGACGTCTCCCGCAAACCCCCTCTTTTTTCTGTTTTTGCATTTTTAAATCTGCTTTTGCCCTCTATTAACAACAGGTCAGAGGTCTCAGCAAAGTAACCCTTTTAACTATTATGGTTGACGGAATAGGCGAATTGACCATGGCACCATAATGGGCGAAAAGAGGATATGCTTTTTCACCGCCAATACGTGGCTTGAACACAATCATCGGATACAGCGCCTTCACTTTTTTCACATTGGAGTCTTTCAGGAAAATGTCTGCCTCATAATACTTATTTGCTTTAAGGCGCGGCTTCCAAAATCCTTCGCGCACAGCGCCCTCTGTGCCATGAACAAAGCGAAGCTTTATAGGTGCAGCGATAAATTCTTGAAGCTCTAGGTTAAGCAACCGTTCCATCTCATTAACAAGCCCAGATTCACCCTCAACAACGCCCATAACATCGCCAATCCCAAGCTCCGCATCCAATAATTATAAAGTCGTGTGTAATAGATTGCACTTTTCATTATGAGCTTTGACTGCCAATTAAAGGCTGTTTTCCAGCGTTTTCAGTTATTAGAATCACGAAGAAGTTGATGATGTTTAGAATTGATGCAATGATGCCGTAAACCAGCATGATGATCCTGAAGACTAAAGAGTATATGAAGCCCACTAACCCTGTTAGGAAGATCCACAAGATTCTCACTAACACTTAAAGAGGTGTTCATAAAGTTTAATCATCCTAGGTTCATGAAGAGCTTTTCGCTTAGAATGCCCTTTGGAAAAAAGGAAGCATACGCCGAGAGCGTTAAAGAAGCAAGCATAGAGAAACTCGCGCACCTAATTAAAATCTGCGGCTTCCTAATGCAGACGAAGGCGTATCTGTTCTGGCAGAGTCAGTAATATATGAAAAATCGCGCTCACCTCAATCTAAATAGTTTAAGCTTCAATTGTTCTTACTTATGCTTTAGCCAACTCCTTCCCTTCCCCAATAGCCCTCCAGGGCATGGCATATTAGGCTAATGCTACACTAAGCTCCTTTAAGAATTGATTTGAAGTTGGAGGGCGTGTCCAATAATTACTTAAATTTAGATGCTTATGAACTGTTTTCCGGATTCAGCTATCCTTCGCCTAACATTTCCGATCGGCTGAAGAGGCGGAAATTCTCTCCCCTTTCACTGTTCCAGCATGGGAAATAATTCTCCACAACAATTATTGGACACGCCACACAAAGCAAAAATCTTTTAAACTAAAGTTTGAATATTTTTTGCATGGCTAAGGTTAAGGAGAGGAAAACTCCTTTCAGAGAAATATTTCATGCCCTTTCGGTTTTATTTTTGTCTTTAATAACGCTTATTTCATCGATTTCGCCTTTCACCAAATCAATTAATGCATCCCCCGTTATAGAAGAAGACATTAAGTAATTCCTTCCTAACTTAAATTATTCATGGCCTCTCGAAATGGGGGATGAGGGATTCACATGCTCCTCTCCCTCGCCAATTCCTTGCAGACCTCAAATAGCATATGAACGCGATATTCCCACCGCGCAAATTGTTTTGGTGGAAGATGGAGTGATCTTCTCATTTGACCCGGATGGAAGAAGCGGAGACGCGTACGCTCTAAACGAAACTACGGGAAGAATACTTTGGCGCACGGATGTATATGATTCCTTTGGCGAGTTCATTAGGAGAAATGCCTTAGGAAAATATTATTACGTTGGAACAACAGGTACTGAGGAGAAACCTTCTTTACTCATAGCATTAGACAAGAAGACTGGGAGGATAGTCTGGACAACTGAAATAGATAAAGGAGACATATCTGCACTTATCGCATATAACGGCAGAATATATCTCGGCACAAGAAGCGGGTTAGTTTCCTGCATCGATGAGGATGGAAATATGTTGTGGAGGAGAACCTTAAGAGAAAATGTTATTACAGCCTTAGCTTATGGCGACGGTAGGCTTTACGTGAACCTTGAATGGAGCAAAAGCCTTTATGCATTAAGCGCTAAAAACGGTGAGCCTGTTTGGACGTTTAATGGAGATGACTATTTGTTAGGGGTAGCATTTAAAAACAACTTGGTTTTAGTTCAGGAGTATAATAGGAAGTTAATTGGGCTCTCTCCAAACGGCACGGTGATGTGGAAAAAGGAAATAAGTGTTGAAAGTTTTTCTGTAGGAGAAGATGCCATTTGCATTGTTGATCGTAGAAATCTTTCTGTACTTGACTTCCAAGGGAGCGACATAGGTAAGTTCGATCTATCTGAGGGAGAACAGTTCGAAAAATCTTATGGGGTTGCAGTAATTGCTAAAAGGATCTTGGCTCTCCCAGTATATGGTAAAAACTACGGTCGCCTATACCTCTTATGGAGAGGCACAAC
Source organism: uncultured archaeon (assembly GCA_938091805.1). Classification (GTDB taxonomy): domain Archaea; phylum Thermoproteota; class Bathyarchaeia; order Bathyarchaeales; family DTEX01; genus DTEX01. Next base: position 10,239 of record CALKGV010000090.1, read on the forward strand.
TCCCATCTTCAACTTAACCCATTTCGGAGAGGGGGCTATTTCTCCCAGGGTGAGTATAGCCTATGGCAGTATTTATGCTGTATTCTACACGTACGATAAAATATTGCTTTATAAACTTCATGACGTCGAAAAACCAGCGATAGTCTCGGCGGAGGCGGCGAGCGAAGTATATGAGGAAGAGGAACTTGTTGCGAAGGTAAACGTCTATGACAATAGAAGTGGAATCTACAGGACCTTGTTAGCCTATAGTATTGATGGCGGCAAATGGAATTATGTAGATATGGAGTTGGAGAGAAGATATATAATTGAACCAATATGTGGTTACGGTTTCAGCGAAGAACCATATGTAGGTAAAATACCCGCTCAGCGTACTGGCTCAACAATCAGTTGGATAGTCATCGCGATAGATAATGTTGGCAATTACATCATATCGCAAGAACATACCTGCCGAGTTATTGAGAAGAGAGACGTCGACCCTCCAGTGAGTAAAGCTTTATATGAGGATGCATGGCATAACGCAGATTTCGCCATAACCTTGGAGGCTGAGGATGACCTGAGCGGGGTCGCGGAAACCTACTATAGGATAAATAATGGTCCGGTGAAGGAAGTTAGTGCTGATGGTCATCCACTCATAACGGTGGAGGGTGCTAATAACACTTTAGAATACTGGAGTGTCGATAAGGCCGGGAATGAGGAAACTCACAAATTTATAACCGGAATAAAGCTGGATAAGAGTAGACCTATTGCATATGCTGGGCAAGATCAGAAAGTAAACGTTGACGACACAGTGGTCTTCGATGCAAGCGCATCAACGGATAATATAGGTATAGTCAGCTACGAATGGGATTTTGGAGATGGGGAAAGAGAAACTGGTGTGAAAGTAACACACATCTATAAGAAAGCTGGGACTTACACAGTAACCCTAGCAGTAAAAGACAATGCTGGAAACGTTGGTACCCATAGTGTAACAATTACTGTAACGGAGGCATTTCCAACACTGCTAATAATTGCAGCTATAATTATGGCAGTAATCATTATTATAATTGCAGTTCTAGTATTGCGCCGTCGCAGTAGGAGGCATGCATAAACAAGCCAGTCATAATCGTGGATAAAGGATCCTGGTACCCCGAGACGCTAAAAGCCATCGGTCTTAAATGAGTTCACAGAACATTCGGTGAGAGAAGCCGCATTGAACGATGTTCAGAACCATGAAAGCTAGGACTAGGCGTTTTTTCAACAACTTCCCAGTAAGGAAGAAGCCCATCTTTAAGATCAAGCTCTTCTAAGGCTATTCACCCCATGGTATAACTTCATAAGGCCGCATCAAACCCTAAAGAGACCACCAGCAACACCAATAATTTGACAGTATCAGTCCACAAAGCAGTAATTTTTTTCTTAGGGATAACAACTGTAGTAACGAAAAATATGAGTAAAATGTCTTTTAGTCTCATGAAGCCTAAGGCTGCTGCGACTGACGTTATCTCGATGGGGTTCCCTTCACCCTTAATTAGATAGCTCATTAAGTGATCGATGAGAACCATCATTGTTTTGTTGCATCCTAGAGCATAAGTCAGAGGAGTTTAAACGTATATCTGCAGTCTTCAGCCCGCGAATACAATATCGGTGTAATCATTGTGGCTGTAAACACATCATCCATTATGCAGAAGACGGCTTGAAAAGAACCCTCGCAAACATTCTTTTCTGTGAAGGAAGAGATAAGCTTTTAAAAGATCTTAAGCTAAATACGTATTGGGGGTGCAAGCATGTCTGAACCATTCGCGTTGTATGTGAGTAAGAGATTTGTTGATAAGGCCTCTAAAACTTTCGGTTTGGGCTTCGTGGTTAGGAAGCCTTTAGTAGAGATTCTCAGGAGGATGGGCGTAGAGTTTAAGGAGCTTGATAGGGATGAGGCTAAGATGGCTCTGGACAGGATTGGAGAGTCGAAAGGCGTAACCGTCACAGCAGGCCAGCTTATCAAGGGATTAGCGCTCGCCTTCTTCCTTCCGACAGGGGTGTTCGTGGCAACGTTGAAAAAAGTGTTTTACAGGTCTGGAGCTGAAACTGAAGACAGCCTAATACTGGAGTTTCTAGCGGAAATACCGAGGGCATTCAGGCCGACGCTTTTCTACGACATATGGCTCGTCGTGCCGAAAACCGAATCTGGAGGGTCAAACGCGAAACAAATAATCAAAAAAGTCGTGGAAAAGACAGGGGTTCCGCCGCTAACAGAGGAGGAATGGGAAGGCGCCAAACCAATCATAGAAAAACTCAGAGGAAAACTTGAAGTGAAAGGCATAACAGAAAACCTCTGGAACACCATATGAGCCTCTCCACGGCTTCTCCACGGCTGAAGCCGGAAGCTTCCAAAGTTTGGGGCGGGCTTCTCGCTTCCAGTCGCATCTGCTGGTTCGAGAGGCTCACAGATCCTCCATCCCATACCTCTCATTAAGGCGTGAGCTATGTTCATATATGCGTTCAAGTCCCTGTTGACCCGCATTTTGGGCATTTGAACTCCCTTCCCTTGGCTTGGACAACATGCCCACACACCACACATATAGCATGTTTTAGAAGCGTTTTGGCTTCTTTATCCCGCTTCCCCAAACCTTTTTAGGCAAGTATACATTAATTCACTACTAAAAACATCCTCCAGGCTACATACAAATAAACATTCTGCTTTTATGTGAGGGCAATTATTCTGGCGGAGGCGGCGGGGGCGGAGGAGGCGGAGGAGGCCTTAACGAAGTGTAGAAGTATACTGCCGAGACGGTGAAGATGGCGTTTAACAGCCAGCTCACCACTGCCCCCACATACGATCCGATGATTGGGATTAGCGAGAAACCATACGAGAACGCCGCACCTATAACTATTACGAGAATAATGAAGACTACGACTTCACTTACATTGCTCAACACGAAATTAAAGGCTCTCTTCAAGCTTTCAACCGCCTCTGCCTGCTCAATTATAGCTATGACAACTATGAACATGGCTATTGGAAGTAATATCACGGTTATGCTGAATAAAGCCGCAATTATGGCCGTGACAATTAATGTGCCGATTCTGTTAACCACAAGGTTCAGGCTCTTGCTTAAATCTATCTGCCTGCCGTTAAGGGCGTCGTTAACCATATCTATGAGCATGCATGCGGCTACGAAGCCTAAAATCGCAGCGACAAATGAGCCGAACATGAATATGAATGGGTTCGGCGCCTCAATAAAGTAGTATCTCATGGGGAACAATTGAGCGAGCGCGGAGAAAACCCATTGAACAACGATTGGAGCGGCGAAAGGAGCCAGCAGCATCGGGTTCTTTATCGACATATCTAAACCATTAGAGATGGATTCTATTGATTTTGACATATTCTTCCTTCCTTCATGATCTTCTACTTATTAATTCATCGCTTCCTAATAAAGCTTAAATTAACCATGCTCCAGAATAATAGAGCTTGAGGCTAACTGGAGAGGTCATTATGGTGCAGGCAAGAGAGAAAAGCGTGACAAGAGAGCGTTTAATTGGGATGCAGGTTATAGATGGAGACGGCTATCTAGTGGGAACTGTTAGGGATATAAGCTTCACTATTGGAAGGATGGGCATATCGCTATACGTGGAGGGGAAAGACGGTTCAACAAGAGAGGTACCATGGGAAGAAGTGCAATCCGTAGGAGACTTCGTCCTCTTGAAACCGCGACCAGCGCAAGTTTTAGAGGCGCAGCAGCCTCAGCAAGTGCAACAGGCTCAGGCACCTGTCTGCCCAACCTGCAAAGGCCCACTCACATGGATACCGCAATACCAGAGATGGTACTGCTATAAGTGTAGGAAGTATGCTTAATTGAACATAAGATAAAAGATGCAATGCGTATATCTGATATCGGCGTACTGCTTGACTGCTAGACTTTAAATTCGCCTCGCAAATTTAACATAAAGGCTTTAGGATTAGGGTTCTGAGCTATGGTTTTTGACAGACTTATGTAGCTCTTGGGATTCACCAGCCACTCGATCCTCTCGTCGAAGTCGTATATGCCATCCATTTTTACATCGTTCAGTAGAAGACGCGTAGACTTAAAAAGGCGAGGGTGGGATTTGAAC
>CALKGV010000091.1 GCA_938091805.1 uncultured archaeon
AGTTGTCGTCGAAGTTCTCAGTCCTGTACTTAACCGTCTGGACAGCTCTCTCAATCAGGCTCCGATACTCACCGTTTAGGAGCCTATGCTCCAGGCTTAAGGATCGGCATGCTTCAGGGTACCATGTTGCCCCGTCTGTGTATACTGGGTGCCGACCGTAACGCTTGATAAGCTGTCTTAGGAAGACCTCAGCCGTCATGCTGCTCCTAATCCAGCTGAACCATAGTCCTAGAAATCTGCGCTGATGGGGCTCGTAGGCAACCCATATCCAGCCCTCAACCCCACCCACCCTCACCATGGTCTCATCGACGAGGAAGCAGCGGGCCCCCTAGCCAGGAAGAAGCGTTCCAGAGGCGGAAGCTTCTGAACCAACGCCATATCGAAACATGGCTCCTACGGGTGAAAAACTCTAAAGCCCTGAAACTCAAACCCTCAAAAACCAAATAAACACCATAATAGGATGATATGCATGGGAGTCCTCTCTCGGAACATCACGACACAGATCACCTCCAAAATCATCTGAGAGAGAACTCCCACTTAAAGTAACAGAGCCGGGATTCTTTATGGGAACGTTTATATCTATCATTGCTCCCATAACTATGTTATAGGAGTGATATTGTATTGAGGGCGGAAGTCGAGAAAGTGATAAGGGAGATTCAGCCCAGCCTGAGGGCTGATGGAGGCGACATAGAATTAGTCGATGTGAACGATGATGGAACAGTTAAGGTTAGGCTAAAAGGCGCCTGTTTAGGATGCCCATTCTCGCAGATAACATTGCAGTTGGGTGTAGAAAGATACTTGAAGATGAAAGTTCCGCAGGTAAAAAGGGTGGTTGTTGTTTAAAATTTTAAAGAGGAAACATAAACTACCTAAACTCTGTAGATGGGCACGCCTTCACTTGGATCCCGCACGATCTTTTTAAATTCTTCAAGAATTCTTTCAGTGACAGGCCCAATTTTTCCCTCTCCTATTATCCGCTTATTCACTTCCCTTATGGGCATTATTTCAGCCCCTGTTCCGGTTAGGAACGCTTCATCGGCACTGTAAAGTTCAGTAACCGTTAGATTTCGCTCAATTACCTCATATCCGAGTTTGAACGCTATTTTCTTCACTACGCCCGCGGTAATGCCTGGAAGAGCCCCGCTTGATCTTGGCGGAGTATACAGCCTGCCGTCTTTCACAAGGAATATGTTTTCTCCTGTTGCTTCACATATGTAGCCATGCGCATCTAAAATTATCGCTTCATCAGCTCCCGCATTATTGGCCTCTATCTTCGCCAGAATACTGTTTAGGTAGTTTAGGGATTTTATTTCATGAGATGTTGCATCGACGGAATCTCTTCTAGTCCAAGAGACTGTAACGCTTATGCCCCTTCTACGCTTCTCCTCATCATAAAGTTTTAGGGCTGGCACCGCTATAATTACAGTCGACGATTTTGAGCATTTTCTGGGATCTAGGCCTAAATCTCCAACACCCCTAGTGACAATGAGCCTAATGTAAGCATCCCTAAGATTATTCCTCCTAAGCGTTTCCAGAACAGCCTCGATCATATCTTCCTTGCTCATAGGCATATTGAGCATGATTGCATGGGCTGAAGCGTAAAGGCGATCTATGTGCTCCTTAAGTTTAAACACTACACCGTCATATGCTCTTATGCCCTCAAAAACTCCATCGCCGTAAAGAAAACCATGGTCGAAAACTGAAATCTTCGCCTCGCTTCTAGGATAAAAAACCCCGTCAATATAAACTAGAAGCTCACTCTCGGAGGAGGACAAAGCGCATTCACTCCTCATGTTTGGCATAAAATACTTTTATATTTTAAGGATTAAGTATATTTGCTTTATCCATAAAAACGCGGTCTCTTTGATAATGCTGCTGGAAGCGTTAGCGGCTTAAAGGGTTTACCTCGAACTTCCTCCTTTATTTCGCCTATTAGCTCTTCCAATTTCATCCTCCTTATTTTTCTTTCTCCCTTTAGACGCCTGTCTCTAACAGCCAAAATTTTTGTTTCAACCTCCTTTTGACCAACAACGATTATATATGGGACCCATTCCATTTCAGCCTCTCTAATTTTCTTCTGCATTGTGAGCGGTCGATCATCCCAGTCGGCCCTTACATTTTGACCTATAAGCTCGTTGGCTATTTCTTCAGCCTCCTTGAAGAAGCTTTCGCTCACGGGTATCACCCTCACCTGGGTCGGCGACAGCCAAAGGGGAAGCATAGGCACTTCTCCCATTTTCTGAATTTTATAGGCTTTCTCAAGCAATGCATATATGTCTCTCTCTATGGCCCCGCTTGGGGAGCAATGTAAAATTAAGGGCGCTCTTTTCTCACCGCTTTCATCAACATATGTAATTCCGTATCTCTCAGCATTTTCAACATCTATCTGGTCTGTAGATAATGCTGAAGCCTTATCAAGGTTGTCAACGAAGTTAAATTCCCATTTGAAGACAAAGTAAAAAAAGCGTTCATCCCACATTTCTGCGAGAACCGGTTTACCAAACAGGCTGACAAGTGAAATTATAAAGTCCCTGTTCTCTGAAAGGAAATCGCTTGTAAATCTTACCGCCAACTCATAGTCATCACGTTTTAACCCTATGCCCTCAAGCGTTTCCATGCTGAGCTTAAATCTCTTGATAAGTTCCTCTTTCGCCTGCTCTGTATTTGCGCATAAGGCGTGGCAATCGGGCATTGTGAACGCTCTAAGCCTTCTCAGCCCGGCGAGCTCGCCGCTTTTCTCTCTTCTAAAGCTGTAATGTGTCAGCTCATATATTTTAAGCGGCAGATGCTTGTATGATATTTGCGCATCATGAAGCATGAGGAATTGACCAAAGCATGCGCTGAAACGTAAGAATAAATCTTTATCCTCGGACTTAACGATGTATTGGCGGGCTGGGAACCTGTGCAGGTAATTCGCTAGTGCCGGATGCTCAAGGTCGTACATTATTGGGGTTTCAACCTTTAGAGCGCCGTACTCGATTACCTTGTCAGTGACAAAATCCTCAATCAGCGACTTAATTAGGTTGCCCTTCGGATACCATCTGAAGTTACCCGGGTCGCTTGCGTCTTCGTAATCTGCAATCTCGAGCTTCCTCATCAATGTCACATGCGGAGGAGTCTGCTGAGCGGCTCTGGACTTTGAAATCTCATAGTTTGCAAATTTCCTCAAGTTTTCATATCCTTTGAAGTCAAATTCCTCAACCGGAACCATGTTTCCATCCGGCTTTATAATGAACCAGGACGATTTTATCTTCTCCTCAGCTTCTAAGGCCCTTGAAACAACCTCTCTTGTCCCGACTGCCTTTTCTTTTTCTGGAGAAATGCTTCTGAACTGCTCAGCTAACGGATGGCCTTTAACCGATATTGAGAATGCTTTACACCAGCCGAATGGCGCTCTATAGGCTTCTATGCCTAGGCTCTCAGCGTAAGCCTTCATTTCATTCAGTATTCTGAGGGCTTCGGAGGGATTTGCTAAGTTGGCGCTTAAATGCGCATATGGATATATTAATATGCGGTTGGACTTCACTTGACTAAGAAACTCTTTAACTTCATTTATTGCCACGTAAGCTGTTTCTAAGCTATCACCGCTTTCAACACAAGTGAAGAGAACAACCAGGTCTTCTAAGCGGTAAGTCCTTTGCTCAATCTCCTCAGCAAGCGAAGACTCCTTCTCGATCGGTCGATACTCAATAAATGATGAATGAAGCTGCAGTATTTTCAAGGCTTAAACACCACATCGAGCTGGAACCTACCAGTTTACGATAATGATGAATTAAACTAGATAGATAAATATTTTCACGAACTTGAATCATGTTGAAAATTATGGTATGGAAGTTCTTCTCCACTTATCAATAATTCTATCCTTTTTAGTTGCCTTCTTATACTCTTTATAGTGCATCTTGCAAAGATAAACCCTTCGGCCCCCCTTAACCTTTAAGCCAGCTGAATAAGCCTTTTCAAAGTCCAGCGAACGGGCAGCTTCATTGCTGCATCCTTCAACGCTGCATTTTGCGCCTTTTGAAATTCGCCCCATCGACATACATCCCTTAATTGCTGCTTAAAGAGGTAGCGTCCTATATTTGCAGTGCGGTTATCACTTACATTTATAATTGAAGTTTTAAAGTTTTTTCATAGATTGGAGCCGCCCGTCTATAAATTTCACGATTACCCCTAAATCCCTTAGGTCCAATTTTCTCTATCACGAAGGATGCTGCCGCGGCACCAACACATGCGCACCATAAAGGATCGATGTTTCTAAGATATTCAGTTATGAAAGCCCCTATAAATACGTCTCCAGCGCCTGTTGGATCTAGAATTATTTTAGATTTGGCGGGTGGAACCATGTAAAATTTATTGCTGAACGATAGCAATGATCCTTTTTCACCCATCGTTACAATTGCCACTTCGATGCCATAACTTCTAATTTTATTTATGGCTTCGGTAACGCTTTCCCTTCCAGTTAGAGCCTTAATTTCCTTCTCTGACGACTTAAAAATATTGATGTATCTAAGAAAACTTAAATCATCCATCTTCTGTAAACTCATTTTCCCATAATTATCAAAGCGTCTAAGTAAACCTTGCGGGTCAAGGGAGATTATGGACCCCATGTAACTCACCATTTTTATTAAATCAGCCGAGATCTCATTGGCTATCGGCGAAGCATGAACGGCTCTAGCCTTCATTGAGGGAGATAAATCTTCAGCGCTTATCGGCGGAGCCCTGCTCGTTAGAATCAAATCTCTCTCGCCTCCGGGATAATATTTGAGCATAAAGCTCGTTGTCTGGGAATCTTCGGATATTTTTAGGCCTGAGAGGTCAACGCCTTGCTCTCTAAGCCATTTAACATATTTTGCTGGGAAATCACCTCCGACTTTAGATATAACTGAAACCTTTGCGCCCATTTTTTTAGCCGCTAGTGAAGTGTATGTTGGAGGTCCGCCAAGCGTCTTCCTAGGCCTCGGTGAACCTGGAAGGAAGATGCAATCTAATGCGAAATGTCCTATCGTTATTATGTCAAACATTGCTAATCTAGCCCTTTACCCCATTAATTCTGTAAATAATGGCAGCAGATAAATGATGATTGCAGAGATCAACAGCGAGGGCAGCAGATTTGCAACCCTTATTTTCTTTATCTCTAGAATATTTATTCCAAGCCCAATTAGGATTATGCCGCCTGTAGCGCTGAGCTCGTTTATAACTGCCTCCGTGAAGAATGATCTTGAAAGTGATGCCAACAATGTTATCCCACCTTGAAAAAGGAAGAGCGGTATCGCCGAGAAGAGAACGCCTACGCCTAAAACTGACGCAAGAGATATCGATGCAAAACAATCGAGCATGGATTTAGCATATAGAATCGATGGGTTTCCACTTAACCCATCCTCTATCGAACCAACAATGGTCATTGAGCCCATGCAGAAAATTAGGAAAGCGGTTATAAAGCCCTCGACAAATTTATCCTCTTTGGAGCTAAGTTTCGATTTAATGAAGTTTCCGAAACCCTCAATGTGCTTGTCAATATTTATGGCTTCGCCTATAATAGCGCCGATTAGCATGCTAAAAAATAAAACAACCAAATTGCTGGTTTTTAACGACATATGAAAACCGATGAAAAGCGTTACGAGCCCTATGCCTTGAAAAACAATACTCTTAATTCTATCAGGAAAACTTCCGCGGAAGCCCAATCCTATTAAACTGCCAATTATCACCGCAATAGCGTTTACCAGCGTTCCTTGCATAAAATAAAATAATTGCGAAAGGATTGAAAAGATTTTTGAAATTGAAGCCTTCAAAATTCACTTGAAGTAAAGTTGCTCGAGGTCCTTTTTCATGAGGAGACTAGCTGAAGAATCGTGGGCTACGATTCTTCCTCCGGCAAGCACGTAGGCTCTATCAGATATTTTTAGGGCGATTTTAGCATTCTGCTCAACCATGATTACCGTTGTCCCCCGCTCCTTTATTTCCTTGATTTTGCTGGCTAATAAGCTTGCTGCTTTAGGCGCTAAACCAGCTGTTGGTTCATCGCACAATAGGAGTTTAGGTCTAAGCATTAATGCTCTAGCAACTGCAAGCATCTGTCTTTCTCCACCACTAAGTGTTTTAGCTAGGTTATGTCTTCTCCTCTCTATTTCTGGAAATATTTTAAAGATCTCCTCGATATCGTTCCTTAAATCTTTGTCCTTTCTCAAGTAGGCGCCGAGCATCAGGTTCTCCTCAACAGTGAAGTTTGGGAATATATTTTGCTGCTGAGGGGAATAGCCTATTCCCGCATCCGCAATTTTATCAGGGCTTTTACCCTTAATATTTATACCGTTAAATTTTATATCCCCCTCAAAGACGTCAGCTAATCCGAATATTGTATTTAACAAGGTCGTTTTACCCGCGCCGTTTGGCCCAAGAAGCGAAACTATTTCGCCATTATCGGCATACATATTTATGTTTTCAAGCACAATCATCTTTCCATATCCTGATGAAACACTATTTAATTCGAGAAGAACCATCTCAAGCACCACCGATATAAGCTTCTATCACTTTAGGATCTGAGGCTACTTCCTCAGGGGTCCCCTCGGAGAGGAGCCTCCCCATGTGCAGGACATACACGTAATCCACGTAATCGAATAACAAATCTATCCTATGTTCAATGATGAAGAACGTTAAATTATATGCCTTTCTTAAATAGTTTATATGTTCAAATAGATTTTTCCCTACTGCGTAATGCACGCCCGCTGTTGGCTCATCCAAAAGTATCAATTTTGCTCTTCCAAGTATGCCCTTACTTGTCTCAACCATCTTAACATGACCTCCAGAAAGATCCGATGCGAGCATTTTATAAAGGCCATCCATATCGAACTCTTTCAGTAAGCTCTTAACCTCATTAGCTATCTGCATCTCTTCATTTAACCATGTTTTTCTTAGGGGCGCCCTCAAAAGGCTCTCGCCCCTCTGGCCCTTAGGGCTCAGCATCATATTTTCTAAAGTTGTTAGCGGTCCGAAAAGTCTCGGGGTCTGGAATGTTCTCGCTATTCCCATATTATATATCTCATCGGGGTTTAATCCATCTATTCGCTTTCCCTCAAAATATACGCTGCCGAAATCTGGCTTATAAAATCCAGTTATGACATTGAAGAGCGTGCTTTTACCACTGCCATTAGGGCCTATTAGTCCTGTTACAGAACCCCTTTTAACCTCGAGACTTACATCCTTAAGAGCCTCTACGCCACCGAACCTTTTACTCACGTTTTGAACCCTTAATATCGGGTTCATAACCTGTCTCCCTCCCAATAAGCCAATAGAACGCCCTCCTTAAGTAGTCTATTATCTTTAAGATTGCAGCTATTAACTTCCTCCTGCTCTCTCCATATGCTCCAAAAATCTTCCACGCCTCTGTTTTTATAGGTTTTTCAGCAATCACCCCCTTTGGTTTATACATTAATATTATAACTATTAAGGCTCCAGTTATCATCCATCTAACATAATTTGGATCAATTGGCAGATCTGAAAAGAGAAAGTTTAGAATTGATGTTGCTCTGTTAAGCAGGGAGAAAAATGATGCCCCCAATAGCGCTCCAAAATTGTTTCCTCTTCCACCTAGTATAACCATGCTCCAAACCTCAAATGTAACGGCTGTAATAAACATATCTGGGGTTACTGCTCCAAGATAGAAAGCATAAAGGGCGCCAGCAACGCCGCTTATGCCTGAGGCAACAAAGAGGAGCCTAGCCTTAATTTGCGGAACCGGTTTACCAATGCATAACGACGCTATCTCATCTTCCCTAATGGATTTTAGAACCCTACCATAAGGTGAGTTAGCTAAAAGTTCAAAGTATATGAGAACCAAGATTAAAATGGCTAATGTTAAGATTAAAAATGAAATATTTTTTATCGCTGAGTCAGGGATCCACGCGAATGGATGTGGTATTCCAAGCATACCATACGCTCCTCCAGTTGGCGCGAAATGTTTCATAAAGACTCTGAGCATCTCCCCAAAGCTAAGTATCGTTATTCCTAAAAAAGCTGGCCCAACTCTTAATGTGGGATAAGAAACTAGGTATCCGGCTAAACCAGCTATAAGGAAGGACAAAATTAATGAAAGTATAAATACCGATATATTTAGCCACGGTGTTTTTCCGGCGACTTTTCCCATGGCTATTATGGCTTCTTGGCTATAAATAGGATAATTATAACCATGAAATGTGAGGAAAATTGTTATTGAGGTGTAGCCTGCAACAAAGGCGCCTATGCCGTAGAAGGCTACAAGTCCAAAGTTTGCCATGCCAGCATAGCCAACTTCCATATTTAGGCATAGGGATAGAATCGCATATATCCCAAAAAGTGGAAGCCAAGATATTAAAAAACTCGAAATGTCAAACATTGTTCTTTACCTCCCGCTGGAAAATCCTAAATATGCTTTTAAGCCTATATCTGTAAGGTAATCCTCCGCCAGCCCCTGCTGGGGGCCTGATTAGGATCGTCAGTAATAGAACAAAAAATGATAGAAATGGGCGGAAGCTCAATTCTACCCCTAAATAACGATGGAGGAAGACTATCAGTAAGTTCTCAGTTGATGAAATTATTACTGATCCAACAAATGTAATTGGAAGACTGATTAAGCCTCCGATTACGGAGCATGCGAAAACCTGTAATATAACATTGTCTCCAGTTTCAGGAGAAACATGGGCAAAAAGTGACCATGCGAAGCCTCCGATAGCTGCAATGCCTCCTGAGATAGCCCATGTCACTAATAGCGTTTTATCTCTTGATATACCTGTTATCTGTGCCAGTTCAGGGTTGTCAGCGATCGCCCTTATAGCCATACCAACCTTAGTTTTTGTTAAGAAGAATGCGAGAAGACTGAATGTTGCGGCGGTTAATGATATAATAAGTAGAAGTTTTGCGTCTATATCCATGCCAATAAAAGATATTGAGCGCGGGATCTCTAGGTTCGGACTTGTATAGAATATAGGCGTCATCCAAGCCTTTTGTAGAGTCCCTAGAACGGCGTAAAATGCGTATTTAATAAAGATCCATAAGCCCATTGACGCTATCATTAACGTAACCGGTGTGGATTTCTTCTTAATTAGTGGTGAAAAGACAAATGTATGACTTGCTACGGCTATTATAGCGCCAGTCATAAATGATGCCGAGGCCGCTAGGATGGGGGATATTTTTGTCCCAAAACCTTTAGCTATGAGAACTGGAATATATGCGCCAATCGTCACGTATACGCCGTGAGCGAAATTAAGAACCTTGCTCGTTCTATAGCTTAGTGTTAGTGGAACCGCCATTAAACTATAAATGCATGTATACCATACCGTATTAATTAACTCTGTCATCATTTCCAATAAATTCATACCCCATGTGAACAGCGTATTTATTCGACAAGTGTTCCATTCCATTTGTCATTAATTTAATAAATAAATGGAGGGAGTTTAATAGTTTTATTCTTCTAACGTGATTACTCCTCCGGAGTAGCTCCCAATATCGACATACCGATATTCTCCACTAACAAGCTTAACAGTCCATACCGAGTAATCCTGAAATAGCTTATCTCCATTCTCATCAAACATTGTTAATCCAGATACCCCATAGTAATTCTTCGCAACTTCCTCTAGGGCCGATCTGATGGCCTCACCGTCGTATACCCCAGCCCTTACAATAGCCCATCCAGCTAGCATAACAGCATCATAGAGATTTGCTGAGAAAACTGGCGGATCAATCCCCGTCCTATCTCTGTATTGGGAGGCAAACGCATGAAGCAGAGGGTTCTCTCTAAAGAGCGGCCTAGTTCCTAGAAGATTCGTCTTCTGGATGAAAGTGGCTATATCCTCTCCAAGTAGACCCATCGCCCCATGTATACCTTCACTTGAGAACCATCTTAACGATGCTAAATACGAGTCTTTTCTAGCGTGGCTGAGTATATTAACTCCATCGGTATCAAAAGTTATTATGACAATGCCTTCAACGCCTTCCTGCTTAGCCCTAGCGCTTAATTGAGCCACTTCGCTAGCGAAATCTTCCCTTGTAACATCATATTTTATACCTATTGATATACCACCCAATGCTGAAAACTCTCTCTCGAAGAAGTCCTCGAAGGCTACGCCATACTCATCATCCCTATGAAAAACTATCACTTTATTAATTCCCTGAGACTTCACTAAGGCTGCTAGAGCCTTTGCCTGTCCAGCATCAGATCCAACAGTTCGGTAAATATAGTCGTCCGGTATCGCTAGGGTTGGGGCTGTTGAAGATGGCGATAAAACAACTATCTTATTGTCATCAACGTAGCTTTTAATTGCTTTAACTTGGAAGCTGGCAGCTGGACCGATCACAAGCCTTATCCCGGCCTGATGAAATGTTTGCACATTTGCTAGCGCTTGAGTATCTGTTGTTTTGTCATCTTGTATAATTGGGGTAAACTTGACTCTCATTTTGTATTTTTGCATTTCCTTATTCAAATCCTCAAAGGCCATTTCTACAACTGTTCTCCACTGGACCCCAACATCCGTGAGCGCGCCAGTTAATGGCAACGTGACACCTATACTATACTCCACTGTCCGATTCAGTCTATTTATTTGATCTTGGAGCTGCGATATTTTACTGTTAAGATTATTTATTGTCGTATTTAGATCCGCGTATGCTGTACTCATTACCGACGACATATAAGCATATGCTACGCCAGCTCCAATAACTAGACCTATTACTAGAAAGGCTAAAAGCCTAGGCATTTGCGCTGACATTAATATTTTCACCCCTCTTTTTCATTTTATTTAAAATTCTTCCGATTTACGGAATAGTTTATATAATGAACTAAATATATAAGCTTTCTGTTTTACGGGGTGGACGTGGCAACTTAAGGTTTTAGCCTTGCATTTCTGACAATCTATCTTATGTTTGGCATTAGGGATATTGTTGAGCGCTTTCACCT
The DNA here is from genome assembly GCA_938091805.1 of uncultured archaeon. Taxonomy (GTDB): domain Archaea; phylum Thermoproteota; class Bathyarchaeia; order Bathyarchaeales; family DTEX01; genus DTEX01. The sequence continues at coordinate 10,922 of CALKGV010000091.1, forward strand.
ATTTGAGAGGAATAGGTTTCCCTTTGAGCTTAAGGTTCTTGGTTTAGCATTCTATGTTCAATTGTCAAGCCTCAGGAGGACCGCATTGTCCGAGTTTAGGAGCGTTTCTAAGACTGCTGTTTTGAGGTGGGTTGTTAAGTTGAAGGCATGCTTAAGCCTCTCAGTGGATGTTAAGCCTAGACGCTTTATAGCTGTTGATGAGGCATGCGTTAAGGCTAACGGCTTATAGTACTATGTTTTCTCAGCCTTAGATGTTGATAGGAATGAGGTTGTGTGTATGAGGGTCTACCCCTCAAGAAATATGCTTGCAGCCGAATCATTCTTTAGGCGGGTTCTAAAGCTATGCGATGGAAGACCAGAGTTCATAGTGGATAAGGCTCCATGGCTGAAACAAGCATTAATCCACCTTGGACTAAACTATTATCATCAAGCCTTCGGCGAAAGAAGCCTTGCGGAATCGGCATTCTCATCACTTAAGCAGAAGACAAGAGTTTTCTTCAACAACATAACAGTAAACCTAAGACATAACGAAAGCATGAGATGGAGGAGCATAGAATGCTGGAACCTAATCTGCGACATGTTCACATACCACTACAACAACCTAAGAGATAAGCCTTAAGTTGCCACGTCTCGGGCGTGTCCAGTATTTGTTCATGAAGAATTGTTTTCTATGCTTGGATGGTGAAAGGAGGGGGAATTTCCGCCTATTTAGCCGATCGGAAATGGTAGACGAGGGATAGCTGAACCCGGAAAAACAGTTCAGAAAAATCTAAATTTAAGTAATTATTGGACACGCACTGCTTTACGAGAAAAATTAAAAACGTAAGGTATAAGAGGGAAATCTGTCTCTATTTCCGTAAGCGATTAATGTAAAGAATGAGATGTGGGATATGCCATTTAAGCGTAAAAGTAGGGGTCGTTCGAAGGGTCAGAAGGGTAAAAGCGATTATGTTCATTGCAGCGCATGCGGTGAGCTGGTTCCACGCGATAAAGCCAAGAAGGTTACGCGTCAAATATCGCTTGTTGACCCGGTTTTGGCTAAAGAGCTAAGGCAGAAGGGTGCCTACATATCGAGCCGGACTGAAACGCTATATTACTGCGTATCATGCGCTGTCCACAGAGGCATAGTTAAGGTTAGAGCAAGGGAAGAAAGAAGACTTAAAGCATGAAACCTTAAAATCTTTTAAGTCCTTCCCTTTAAGTCTTTTTTGAGGAAACCCTTCTATGGAAGTATAGTACTCTCTGGGCAACTGTGAAGTTTGATGCTACAGCTAAGATTATCACGCTTATTCTTAACGCTGGAAGGTCATCTCGTACAATGTTTATTATGCTTGCGATGGCAACTATTAAAATTCTCTCAGCGCGCTCTATAATGCCCACAGTCTCCATCGGTATATCGGCGGCTTCAGACCTAGCTCTGGCATAGCTTGTAAGAAGTGAACCTACTAGGGCCAACAAACCCCATGATTGATCACATAAGCCTCCGAGGATTAATCCGCATATAACTGCAGCATCAATATATCTGTCAAGCATGGAGTCTAAAAAGCCCCCTAGAATAGTTGTTTGTCCGTAAAGCCTAGCTAATGCCCCGTCTAAAGCGTCACATAAGCCGGAGGAAAAAAGCGTAATAAGAGCCAAAAGAAGAAGAATTCTATGCATTTGAGTTGGAGAGATCCCGGCAGCCCAGTACAGTATGCCGGATGATGCGCCTAAAAGCGCTCCTAGAGCGCTCATAGTGTTCGGTTTAAAGCCAGCTTTATGTATTAGCTTTGCTTCTATGAAAACCCATTTCTGCACCTTATTTTTTAATTTAGTCAGCATTTTTCGGTTTCCACACCATAGATCTTAAGATTGAATCTTTTGTCCGGGTATAATATCTTAGCAATATTCTTATTTCTTTCCACCCTAAAATAGCTGGCTACATTCTCACATTTAGTTCTAAGCAGAAGCAGATGTGGAACCTTTAAATTCATTTCCGTTATTGTTTCAGCGTTTCCCATACCTTTTGCCACCACAAAATCTGCAGAATTATAAATTTTTAAGAAGCACATGCTGCATTCAGGGAGATAAAGACCCATCGTATCCGCTCCGGTTGTAATTATTGAATCAGCCACTTTATCCATCCCAACGAATAGAGCGTCTTCTATAGTTGCATCGTTATAGACTGGTTCACTCTTAACCGCGACAACAACCTTTTTGCACAGATTCCTTAACTCTTTAACTAGTAACATGTCAAATGCGATTTCACCAGCATTGTCCGTCAGATAAACAATTAAGTTCGCCCTTCTCGCAATGTTAAACGCCTCGGAAATGTCGTCTATCGCCAGATCATTCTCAGCTTCACGGATAATTTTTCCGAAGTCTTCAAAGCTGAATGTATGTCCGGGAATGTTGAATTCCATAATGTTGCCGACTATCGCTATTAGACATGCTCTTCTAAACCTCGATTCGGGATTAGATTCCTCCGAAATTATTTTTTCAGCTAATGGAAGAAATTTCATCGCCTCTAAATTGCTGGCTCTCTTCTTCTTTGCATACGGATCGGGGTTACGGGTCGCCTGCTTAACTATTCTATCACGCATAGTACCAAGCAAGGTTGGGATGGCTTCCGGATTAAAATTTTTCGCCAGCATATCAAAAAGTTGGGTTACTGCTTTAAGCCTTAGGTTCGGATCCTCCGTAGCTTCAAGTATCTCCATGTAGCCTCTATAAAATAGGCATAGGGCGCAGTCTACTCCAACCTTCAAGAGGCTTCCCCAACCCTAGCGTTGAACCTTAAGTATTGCTTCCGCAAATTCAAGCATAACTTTGTATGGATCCCTCGCTTTAACTATTCCGCTTGCAACAAGAACTCCCTCTGTTCCAAGCCTTATAGCTGCGGCGACGTCGTCACCGCTTGATATTCCAGCTCCGCACAGAACTGTAACGCTGGGATTAATTTTTTTAACCGCCTCAACTGTGCCTGTGACAACTTCAGGCCTTGCCTTTGAGACCGGTACGCCAGTGCCTATTAGCTCCGGAGGCTCAACAGCGATCATTTCAGGTTTTAAGGCCGCCGCAGAGGCGCTTACGAGAGTGTTATTTGTACATACAACGGATATTAATTTAACTTCGCGAGCTCTAGTTATCGCCGCATCTATATCGGCGAGCTTCAGGCGTCTCTCAGAGTGATTGATTAATGTTCCCACCGCTCCAGCATATTTCACTGATTCAGGAAGCACATGCCCGGTGAAGCTCCCATAGGGTATGGGATCTATATGCTGGGCAAAGACTGGAATGTTGACTTTTCCGGCTATTATAGCTATATCCACATATTGAGGGATCACACCAACGCATACGCCGGTTTCATCGCTGACTTTCTCAGCCATTTCAGCTAATTTTAAGGCGTTTTCACCAGTTGCCTCAGCGTAGGTTTTAAAGTTCACAAGGATTATTGGCATTTTAACCTTAACCAATTTATGCTCCTCCATAGATTAAACAACTTTGGAAAACATATTATTTAATGTTTTTAATTTTTCTTTCAGATCAGGCGACGTATTTTACCCATAGAATGATGGTTTATCGCGCGGAATTTCCTGCATCTGCTGCTCCGCTGATTTCTTCGCATCTTCTAAGAGGCTGTCGAATGTTTCATCTAGCTCAGATATGTATGATTCAAGGGCTTCAACATAAAGCAGTAATGCTCTAATGAAGTCGCTTACACTATTGCTGTAATCCAGCACTGCACTAAGAAAATCTATTTCTTTTTTGTCTTTAATATTTATGTCCTTTCTGATATTTTCAAGCATCTCATAGAAGCATTTTTCCTCGATCTTAAGCAGGTCCGATTTGAGGTTTATGTAAGCCTTCAGATTCTCCAAGGTTTTCCTTATAGATTTTCTCCCAATTGGCTCCGCCAAGACGGTTAACCTTCCATATGCAATTAGGTAGAATCTTGAATAATAGTTGGGTTATATCATTTGCTAATAGCTCTATGTATCTCCATAAGTTTTTCGTATAAAGATGATGGGAGTAAAAAAGTTTGGACATAACATTTTCCATGATGAACCGCATAATTTGAAGATGTCTATTTTTAAATGGAAGCTAATCTTATTAGGGTTGGGAAAGGGGATATTTACAGGAAAGGGCAGATGGCACGTATGGGGAAACGAGTGAACGTTAAGAGAATCTATCCGGAAACTCCGCTTGTAGGAGTAGGCGCAGTTGTACAGCTGAACGATCGGGTTCTATTAATACGAAGAGCGAACGATCCGGGGAAAGGACTCTGGTCTATACCTGGAGGGCTTGTTGAGGTTGGTGAGACCCTTAGGGAGGCAGCGAAACGTGAGGTTGAGGAGGAAACTGGCGTAGCGGTTGAAATAGGCGATCTATTAGACGTCATTGAGAATATTGTTTGTGATGAAAGCGGCAGAGTGAAATTTCACTATATTCTCGTGGATTTTAAGGCTAAACCTCTTTCGGGGGATATGGATGTAACCCCATCGTCAGAAGCTTTAGAAGCCGGCTGGTTCACGTCGGAAGAGATCAGAAAGTTACCTCTAACTCAAACTGCAAGAAAGCTGCTTAGAAAGATTGGTATAGAAGTATAATTTTATCTGGTTAACTGGATATATTACTTTTTTAAAATTTTGATAGAAATCGTAGAGATTACGATCTGAAGCCCGCGCCATTGCTTCTGTTACATGAACTGCTCCAGCCTTGTCAACCCTATTATTTCATCGAATTCTAGGTTTAATGCGTCAAGAACTTGATCAAATGTTGTTCTCAGGTATCCTATATATTTGTCGACATCTATCTCTTTAGACGTAGCCAGCTGAACGGGTTTGACAAAGGGTTCCCTAGTGATTTTGACAAATTTTATCGTGTCGCCAGCCTTAATTTCAATGCCCTTAGCTTGCAGTATTAGGGCTGCCTTTACATGCTGCGGTGTTGTCTTATCGTATGCCTCCGGAACTTTCCCAAGAACGACCTCGAACGCTAAGTCATTTATGTCTTCCCACTCTCGATTTTTAAGTTTCATGTAGCATTCCCGTATTATTCTTTCAATATCTTTCTTTGCAGCCTCGAATTCCACTGGTGTTTTCACTTGGCTCAACCTATCTTCGATTGCATCAAAGTATCTCTTTATGAAGAGCGGTATGTGACGCTTCTTGCCCGTAAGCCCCTTAACATCAACGCCGCCATCATCAAAGACGCCTAAGTAATTCTTTTTTCTAGAGCTTAGAACCGTGTAGCGATAGAACTTATCAGCTTCAAGCTCCATTCCCAGCGTTTTTTCAGCCCACTCTACGAGAAACCTGATTTGCTCTCCGGTTGGATTCTTAAGAAATAAGCTGTCCGTGTCACCATATATTACCTCTATCCCTAATTCGCGCGCTTTATTTATCGTCTGAGTGATTATGTTTCTCCCTATTGCCGATGTGGCTTCAGCCGCGGGTGGACAATATAAATCGAAGACTTCAGCCCCAAAAACGCCGTAAGATGCATTTAGGATAACTTTTAAGGCGCTCTGTATCACGCTATACCAGTTTCGCTGCTCACTGGGAAGAGATTTATCTTTAGCCTTCGGCTTATACCATCCGACCCTCAAGTCTCTGAGCGAACCTATAAGGGCGCTTTCAAGAGACCTATGCTTCTTACATATCCAATGCGGCGTTCCTGGAACAAGATTATCTCTGCATTCCTCATGCACACAACGAACAGTTTGATAACCTAGGTTATAGACTTTAATTATTGATGGGTATAGGCTTTGGAAGTCCATTACAGCCACGTTAAAGTGAACCCCAGGCACCGGCTTAACAACTATTGCACCCATGTACTTCTTACCTTTAATGATGGCCTTCGTCGCTGTTGTCCCCCTAGCTTCGATTATATCCTCATCGTTTGGAATAAGCATGTTTCTTCTTCGATGCTCATACTGCATGAAGCTGCGGATCCATCTTGAAACGCCCTGTCGGCTCACATCCTCCATAGGCATGCGGCTGATCCTGGTTAAAACCATGAGGAGCTTCATAACCAAGTCGTCATCAAATGATGTAAGCGTGAAGGTTATTTCAGCATCGTTAAGGCAGTATTTGGCGAGTTCAACGTAAGAAACCTCGGAAACCGGCTTTGAAAGCTCCAGCTTCGACCTCCCAATTAAAGCCTGCGCAACCTCATCCAGGGTTACATTACGGTATTTCTGGGCGAAAGCATATATTTGAATTGACCTGTTCAGAAAGAACCTATATAGATCTATGTGGACGCTATATTTCAATGAGCAGATTTTTTGTCCTTTTTCTATCGGAACCTCGCTTCTTGAGAAGCCTAGGTTTCTAGCCCTATGATATAGATAGTTTAGGTCGAAGTCATCCCCATTAAATGTTACGATGAACGGATAATCGTTTAGAGCATTAAAAATGGATTGAAGCAAATCCTTCTCTGAATCGTAAAATTCTATGGATGCATCGCCTAATGAGCTCATGTCGCCTTCTTCGATCCTATCGCGCTTCAACAGCAGAACTCTTTTCCTTCCATCTGAGCTAACTAAAGAAGCGCATATTACTGGCTGTGAAGCTTCCTCCGGGTCTGGAACACGTGTTGCAACAGGTGAGTAAACTTCGATATCGAGGCTGGCACGGCGCATTTTAGGAGCAGGATACTCAAGTAGTCTAGCCCAGAACTCCATGTATGGGGAAAGGTCGCTGGGTTCGCTTTTAGCTTGAATTAGATTTTCAATAACTTGCTTAACCGCTTTCTCAGACTCTTCATGCACGTATGGAATCAGCTCGCCGTTTTCAATTTTATAGAGCATGCCTGGGAGTAAGCCTCTGTCGTAAATGTAACACTGATAATACTTAATCGCGGCTTCCCAAACCTTCACTTCATTATTATTCCCAAAAATCAACGGGTAATCTTCAGGTATTATATCCCTTAGGCAACCTTTAGGGCGTCCACCTATAGCCAGAGGATCCCTAGCGACAACCTTTGTTACCTTAATATTTCTATCATATAATGCATCATATTTCTCAGCAACTTCAAAGTGGTCAAAACTCGGATGATTAACCACCCTCTCCAGCTTCTGGAGTTCTTCAGGCGGAATGTTTGTGAAAAGATACGGCTTATGACCAGTATCGTCATGCCAAATGTATATGCGTTGGGAGACAGGCTCATAAAGCTTTACATAGGCAGATGCCCTTAAGCCATCGTAACCGACTGAAACAAGATATGACGGAGGGAGATCCCTCGGTGCGAGATCCTCTCTCGCTATAATTTGCTCCTCCATTGATTCTTCAATCTCTTCTTCTCCTACTTCCTCTTGGAATTCTGATGGCGCACGCTCATTAATTTTCTTATTTCCGCCGCCGAAGAGGCTGCAGAACTCATCTAGGCTTTTTTGGGACATTCCCAATATCCATAATATTATTGGACTAGCATAGATTTAAAACTTCTGAAGCTAACTTTTTAAGCTCAGAGATCAAAAGATCATCATCGTTGGTGCCAGAATGTTAGGCTGCAAATTCACCCAGCAAGACTTTTCGTGGCTTAAAGAATTAAGCGTTTGGCTAAATAATTTGGCGACTCAATATGGCTATTTAGGCATGTTTATCGTAAGTTTTTTGGGAGCCGCATCCGTATTGATCCCAATACCGTACACGATATTAATATTTACGCTAGGCAAAATATTGGATCCAAATCTGCTCGCGATCTCAGCTGGAGCTGGAGCAGCTGCAGGCGAATTCTTCGGCTATATGATGGGATATTGTGGAAGAGCCCTTGTGACCGATGAGAGGAGGAGAAAAATGGATTATATGCTGAAGGTTTTCGATAAGTATGGTCCGCTGGCGATCTTTATTTTTGCGTTGACGCCGCTTCCAGATGACCTTCTCTTTATACCCCTTGGAATAATACGTTACAGCTTCATTAAGACTTTTATACCATGCATAATTGGGAAAATGGCCATGAGTTTTATATTGGCCTACGGTGGACGGTTATCCATAGGGTTCATAGAGGCAATTTTCGGCGGTGAAGAAGGCGGCTTATGGACGGCAATAATAACGTCGGTTCTTTTGGTCATAATAGTGGTTGTTATGCTTAAAGTGGATTGGGAAAAAATTTTTCCGATTGAAGAGAAAAAGAGAGAGCCTTCATAATTTCCTAGTTGGCAAGCATATTTTTGAGGCGCAATTGTCCCAGGGTAATATTATTTAATAATTATATTTTCATTATACAGATTTAAATATACATAAATTTTATCATTTATTATTATAAATAATTATATTGGGCATATGCGCAATTTAGCAGGAGATTTAAAAATGAAGGCAAAATATTTAGTGCCAATAATGATCATCTTGATGTCAGCCGCCCTCCTCATATCGCCATATTTTTTCCTACTCCTCATAGCGTTAGTTGTGGAATCTTAAGAAAAGTGGAGAGATCCTAGTTAAAGCGAGGGCGGATGGCGCTACAACGCAAGCGTATTATAAACCCTCGTATTTTCCGTTTAGACAATTGATTGGACACACCACAAATTTTGTAAGGAGAAGCTGCGTGAAACAATTTAAGCTTAGTTTGCGAGGCGAACATAAGCGTTTTTTCTTTACTTAGAGGCTCTCTATGACGTTTAATAAAAGATGGGAAGAATTTACTTAGCCTTTCTTTTCAGAGAAGTTTTTGAAAAATATGGTGGAAAAATCTATGATGACCATATATTACTCAATAGCGCGCGGTTAGCTTACCCCTTAATCTGCTCAAAATCACTAATCTTTTAAGTTAAAAAGTAATTTCTGCTAGTAGTAGGTGTGAGCATGGACAAATTATCCTTTAGCGTTGAGGACTTAACCATAGAAGTAAAGTCTGTTACAATTGTCTTTGCTGATGGATCTAAATCAACCTGCGAATATGATGAATCGCATATAGAAGATAAATGTAAAATTTATAGGTACCGATGCAGGGATGCCCTTGTCAATATAAAGGTTGTTGCCGATGGGGCTTTCTGCACCCTAGGCTTTTCAGTAGCTTCCCTAAAGAGCCTAAATTATAAGTTTCCGCTAGAGATTGAGATTGAGGCTGGTAAGCCATCTAAAGTCTTAGCGTTGACAACACATAAGAATTCCGCCAAATATTACTCAGGCGCATTCGGGTATTATAATCAATTTGCTATAGGTAAGGAGCCTAGGGGCCCCAGACCGCCTGATGACCCGGATTATCCCCCAAAACTGGATTATGTTGAGCATGAAGAACATATGCGCGGTTACCCATGCTGGGCTTACCCGGTACTCTCAGAGGGTTCGGAAGGCATACCCTACTATAGCATCTTCATGCTGGCTAATTATGGTGACAAATATATGGCTCTAATTACGCTCACGGATAAAACAACGGCTTATTTAGGACCAGGCTTAAGGCTTAGAATCTTCTCGGGGAAGAGCGCTAATAATATTGAATTAAGCTGGATTGCATCGATAGCTGTTGATAGAGACCCCTACAGAGCCGTTGAGAATTGCGTTAACTCCGCATCTTCGTTTGTAATATTTAAGCCTAGGAGAATGAAGAAGCAACCTGCAATAATGGAGAAGATTGGGTGGTGCTCTTGGAACGCTCTATTAACCGATGAACTATCCCATGGAAACATTATTAAAATAGTCAGCGGCTTGCTGAATAGAGGTCTCCGAGTGGGCTGGGTTATGATAGATGATGGATGGCAGGATGAAGTTCGAAGGGAGGGTTGGCCTCGTAGAATTTTAAGGAGATTATCCGCAAACGAGCGGTTCCCAGAAGGCATACGCGGCGTCGTTAACAGCCTAAAGGGGCTTGGCGTGGGTTCGGTAGGTTTATGGCACACAATAAATATCCATTGGAGCGGCTTCGAGGAAGACTTATCTAAGGAGTTGGGAGTTAGAGGATACTTCTCGAAATTTAATGAAAGCTACGTTCCTCCGCCAAATATGAACGAGGCATTTGAGTTCTATAGGAAGTTCTTCTCATGGGTTAAGGGTAATGGTGTAAACCTTGTTAAGGTGGATAATCAATGGGTCATCCACGCATTATATCACGAGGCGTCGATGGTTGGCGAAGCTGCCAAAAACGTTGAACTGTCCATGCAGGCGGCTGCATATGCTAACGGTCTGGAAGTATTGAACTGTATGAGCATGGTTCCGGAAGATTACAGCAATTTTCTATTTAGTAACATCATGAGGGTTTCCATGGATTACATACCCTTCTGGAAGGCTGATGCAAAGCTTCATACAATCTTCAGCTCATATAACGCCCTACTGTTCAGTTACATGGCATACCCAGACTACGATATGTTTATGTCATATGATTCATACGCAAAGGTTCACGCTGTTGCCAGAGTATTCAGCGGCGGCCCCGTCTATATAACGGATAGAGAACCCGATAAGACGGACATTAAACTGCTCAAGCGTTTTGTTCTGCCAGATGGAAGTCTGACTAAAGTTGATAGTCCAGCGCTGCCAACAAGCGACGTTTTGTTCAGAGATCCATACAATGAGCATGTACTTCTAAAGTTAGCCTCGGAGGTTAATGGAAGCGTATCCGTCGCCGCGTTTAACGTTAATAAGATGGGGGAGAAGATAGAGGACTCTATATCGCTTAATGCGCTTCCCTTCCCCGTTGAGTGCGAAGATTATGCTTACTACAAAGTGTTCAGCGACGAATGCGGTCTGCTTAAGCGCAATGAAAAATTGAATATATCTCTTGGTGAACTTGATGTGGAAGTGGTAAACCTGGTGCCGGTTAAGGATGATAAAGCGGTTATAGGGTTGAGGGAGTATCTCCTCCCACGATTCCCAGTGAGGATCTTCCGGACGCCTGAGGGGAGAACTATAGCTGAGAGCTTAGCCCAAGGCACACTTCTATATTATGCTGACGACGCATTCAATGAGGTTAAAGTCAAAGAGGGTTCTATCACGGAAATATAAGGTCTATTCTTCTTTCCATGCATAGATTTAGATTCCTCGGCCTCTGAGATGTCGCCGCCATTTGAAATAGATGGTGTATATGTTGGGCCACTTCTTCCTTTATTCCCTATGTCAAGCTTTGGACTGCTTGGTGGAGAAGATTTATTATGTCAAAGGCCTTTATTATTTATTGATGAGCAAGTTCTAGGGCATTGGTTTTTGCGCTTTTCAAACCAGCATAGCTTCCTTTCTTCATAATTTTCACCTCCATAAAAGGTTAAACAATTTTAATATCACAGATCTTTATCTCAGAATCACTTTTTTCCCTGTTGCAATGTAGATTATTGATTCGCAGATGTAGGTTGCATGGTCAGCTATTCTCTCAAGGTATCTGACTATCAAAACGCTGGAGACCATGCATCTTGTTGTTATGTCTGCTCTTTCAATTAGTTTGTCAAGGAAGTCGAAATACATTTTGTCTACTTCTTCTTCCATCTGAGTTACTTTTTCAGCAAGTTGCGAATCATGGCTCCTAAGGGAGTCTATGCTTAATCTAATCATGCTTAATGTCTTCTCACCCATATCCTTAACGTGCGAAATTATCCATGCCTCGCAGTTTCTTATTCCACCAAATTTTTGATTTGCGTAGGACATGTCGAGGGCGTATCTTCCGAAACGGGCAAAGTCGTAGGCAATTTTCATGTAAGACTTGATGGTTCTAAGATCTGAGGCTACCGGCTGAAATCTTGCAATTAGCTCAAATGCCCTGTCTTCGACATGGTCAGCCATTGAGACCAGGGCCTCCGACATTTCACGAATCTCATTATAGGCATCTCTGTTTTCAACGCATTCTCTGAGGGCGGCCAAAACAGTGTGATATGCCAGTTCGCCCATCTTATGTAGGGTTGCTGAAAGTTCTTCAAGACCAGAGTTTATAATTCTGCTCATACCTTTTAACCTCAGCCGAACTTTCCAGTTATATATTTTTCCGTTAACTCATGTTTTGGATTTTCAAAAATCTGCTTGGTTGGACCATATTCCATTAACTCGCCAAGGTAAAGGAAAGCGGTATAGTCCGAAACTCGGGCTGCCTGTTGCATGTTATGGGTTACAATCACAACCGTGTAGTTTTCTGCCAGTTTTCTAATGAGGGCCTCTATTTTTGCCGTTGCTATTGGGTCAAGGGCTGAGCACGGCTCATCCATCAACAGAACCTCCGGTTCAACAGCCAAGGCTCGTGCTATACAGAGCCTTTGTTGCTGCCCGCCAGAGAGACTTGCCCCAGACTTGTTTAAGTCGTTTTTAACCTCGTCCCATAGATTGGCAAGTTCTAGGCTTCGCCTGACAGCCGCATCAATAATTTTCTTATTTTTGACGCCGTTCAGTTTTAGGCCTGCCGCCACGTTGTCATATATGGACATCATTGGAAATGGGTTTGGCTTTTGAAAAACCATGCCAATTTTCCTCCTTATCATAACGGGGTCAACACCATCACCATAAATGTCTAAACCGTTAAACAACACCTTTCCAGAAGCCCGAGCGCCGGGAGTTATCTCATGCATCCGGTTAAGGCAACGGATAAAAGTAGTTTTTCCGCATCCAGAAGGTCCTATAATGGCCGTTACGGCGTTTTCCTCAATTTTCATGTTAATATTTTTTAACACATGCTTTGTGCCAAACCACGCGTTTAAATCTTCTATCTCAAACTTAGGTGCCATTAATATCTCTCCCTTGTAAAGATTCTCACGGCGAAGTTTATCCCTAAAACAAGCAGTATAAGCACAAGCGCAGACCCCCAAGCGAGGGCTATCCAACTCTCAAAGGGCGACATAGCGAAGACAAACACGTTTAAGGCAAGGTTTGCCGCTGGTCTGTCTAGGCCCGCAAACCACCATCTCCAATACCCCATTGTAACAAGTACAGGCGCAGATTCGCCAGCAATCCTCGCGATAGAAAGCAGCATCCCCGTAACTACTGCTTTTTTGGCGCTTCTCAATACTATTGTGACAACAGTTTTCCACCTAGGAACACCTAAAGCAATAGCTGCCTCGCGGATACTCATGGGCACAAGTTTCAGCGCTTCTTCAGTTGTCCTAGTTACAATAGGGATCATGATTATGGCTAACGCAAAGGCCGCTGCAATAACTGAAAACCCAATTGAACGGACAATTAATGCGTAGGCAAAAACTCCAATGATGATTGATGGAATTCCGCTTAGAACGTCGTTAAAGAATCTAACAATTATCGACAATCTATGTTCGCTATACTCGCTTAGGAAAACGCCAGACATCAATCCTATGGGTATGCCGATAAGGGAAGCCAAACCAATAGTTATCAAAGTGCCTTGAATAGCGTTTGCAGCACCCCCTCCTTTTTCTCCAACGGTTGGCGTCGGGCTAATAAAGAAATCAATGGTAATAGTGGAAATACCCTTTTGAACAACCTCATAGAGTACGCTAAACAAAGGGATTAACGCCAACGTAAGGGAAAGATGTACGAGTAAAAACGCAACGCGATCCTTGACCAGTCTAAACTTGTAATGGTTCATTCCTTAGATATCCCCCTGACCAGTTTAAGCGTTCGCCAAACAATCAGCCGCGAAAGAATGTTAATCACCAAAGTTACAAATAACAAGACAAGGGCAACATTCATCAATGCACTTACATAAAGATCATATGTGGCTTCTAGAAGCTCGTTGGCAATTATAGCGGACATAGTATACCACGCATCAAAAAGTGAAGATGGCCAAACCTGAAACTTGTTTCCAATAACCATGGTGATTGCCATAGTCTCTCCAACCGCCCGCCCTAAACCCAAAATTACAGCACCTATAACCCCTGAACGCGCATAGCTAATTACGGTTTTGACGGTTTCCCATTTTGTGGCGCCGAGGGCTATCATTGCCTCTCGCTGGGAATTTGGCACAGCCGAGAACAGATCACGCATAACAGAGGAAACTGTTGGAATAATCATTATTGCCAAAACTATGCCGCCTGTAAGAACACCACCACCATAAATAGACCCTGAAAATGCAGGAACAAAACCAAAAAGTGCCTGCAAACGTGAGTAAACATGGTCACGTAAAAACGGTATTAGAACAAATATTCCCCAAAGCCCATAAATAACACTTGGAACAGCAGCTAAAAGCTCCACCAGAAAAGAAATTGCAAATCCAAATTTTTTAGGCATGTATTCCGAAAGCGCCAAGCTTATTCCGAGGCTTATCGGCACGCCTATGAGAAGCGCGATGGCTGAGGTAACAATAGTGCCTAATATGAGTGGTAAAGCTCCAAAAACTCGGGATATGGCGGGATCCCATTTAGTTCCTATAAGAAAGCCTGATCCAAAAGTTTGAATGGAAAGCCACGATCCATTAATTAACTCGTAAACCATTAAGCCTAGAAGCAGAAGGATGCTGGAAGCGAATAATGCGCCAATTATTTTGAAAAGATTGTCACCACCAATCTGCCATTTTAAACGTGAAAAATATTGCGTGTTTAGTTTGCAAAGAAAATGGGATGGTTTGCGGGAATTTTTCATGTTTCATCACTTAAGCAGCTGTTGCCCGTTGTAGGTTATCAATCGGATTGTCGCCTCGTTATGTGCAACGACGCTTGGTGGTAAAGGAACATAGTATAAGTCAGACGCGTAGCTTTGCCCATCATGTACCACCCACCACAAGAACTCCACTAGCGCCCTTGCGGTTGCCTCGTCCATGCTGGGTAGAACATTCAGCTCCTTGTATACTAGGATGTAAGAAAAGCTTGTTATGGGATAGGCACCCCTTGCTTGCGTGTTGCTGGCTAAGCTGTCAATAATGGAGACTTTCGACCAGCTTTCGTCCCCCCTGGGCAGGGTAACTGCAGCGTACTCTGCAGCTTTAGCAAAGGATTCTATGCTTGGTTCTATAAATTCACCTGCAGCGTTTTGCACATAGCCATATGTTATATTGTTCTTTTTTGCATATGTGAATTCCACGTATCCAATAGAATAGGGCGTTTGCTGGACAAGGGCGGCGACCCCCTCGTTTCCCCTCCCTCCGAGGCCAACAGGCCAGTTTACTGAAGTCCCTCTTCCAACAGTTTCTTTCCATTCTAGGCTAACAGTCGATAAGTAGCTTGTCCAAATGAAAGTTGTGCCGCTTCCATCGGACCTGCGCACTACAACTATTTGCTGATCTGGAAGACTTACATCAGGGTTTACAGCAACAAGTTTGGAATCATTCCATTTTGCGATTTTTCCGAGGTAGATGTCCACCAATATTTCTCCAGTAAACTTCAGCCCTTTCTGTACGCCTGGAATATTGTAGATGGGGACAACTCCGCCTATCGTTATAGGTATATGCAAAGTGTTAGGCGCTTTCCCAGCTTGAGCATCTGTAAGCGGTGCATCGCTAGCTGCAAAATGTACGGTTTTTTCAGTATGCTGTTGAATTCCTCCGCCGCTCCCAATTGATTGGTAGTTAACTTGAACGTTAGGCTTAATCTTATGGTATTCGGCAGCCCACTTGTCAATCAGCGGAAATGGAAACGTTGCACCAGCACCATTCAACGTTATTATTCGCATCGACAAGGAATTTTGATAGGCAAACGCGCCTGCTGCTATTATGGCGACTACGATTATTGGTATGGCAATTTTGTATATGGTTCTCATATTGCTTACTCCTCTTTTAATATAGAATTGGAAAAACATATATACCTTATCCGAATAAACAATATAGTGAAAAATTCTCTATATAGAGGTTTTAAACGTGATAGAGCAGCCAAATGAGGAAGTAAGAAAGATTCAGTTTACTGGGAAATCCACCTATATTGTTTCGCTTCCAAAGAAATGGGTAGATGCGCTGGGGCTGAAAGCAGGGAGCCAAATAATAGTTTCTAAACAAAATAACTCATTAATTTTAACTCCTAAAGAAATGGCTAAACCATCACCCCAGCCCGTCGAAGCCACAATAATAATTTCAAACATGGATGACCCTGACCTCATAGCGAGAAAAATAATCTCCCTATATTTAGTGGGATACAACTTCATCATTGTAAAGGCGAAAGATGAGCATATAAGCGCGCTGCAAAGAAATGCCGTGAAAGAGTTAGTGAGAAAGAAGCTTGTGGGAACAGAAATCATATCGGAAACCTCAAATGAGATCAAAATGCAAATATTGCTAAGCTATCCAGAGCTGTCGGTTGAAAACGCTTTAAGACGCATGTGCCTCCTCACTACGTCAATGCATGACGACGCAATACAAGCATTAAAAAACTTGGACAAAAAATTAGCCAAAGAAGTAATACAACTTGACGACGAGGTTGACCGCTTCAGCCTTTATATAATACGACAGCTGAAAGCAGCCGTCCAAAACGAAAAAATCCTAAAAGACATCGGGCTTTCCAACCCGCGAGACTGCTTAGGATATAGGGTAATCGTGAAGTTTGTTGAAAGAATAGCTGACCATGCAACAAAAATCGCTGAATACGTTCTAGCAATGGAAGAAAAACCAAGCGAGCCCATTTTCCAAAAAATCTTTGAAATAAGCGTCTTCGCAAAAACAGCATTCGAAGACGCCATAAAATCACTATTTAAAAAAGATTACATTCTGGCTGACCAAGTAGTTTCAAAGGCAAAGACAATAACATCCCTCGAAAATGAAGCAATAAAAGAAATTCAATCTAAAACCAAACAAACCGACATTCTCAACATGAGAATGAT
>CALKGV010000092.1 GCA_938091805.1 uncultured archaeon
GGCTATCGAAAAGATGGGGGTTCATGAAAGGTCAACTTACGTGATGATTAGGTTTGGGGAAAAAATATTCTTCAGCCCCAGCTCCGCAGGCCGACGTCTTAATCCTGGCTAGACTACGGGTCCATAATTCAACGTTTCCTGCTAATCCAATTTAGTTTGGCGGACCCGGTGGGATTTGAACCCACGATCTCCGGCTTTCTG
Source organism: uncultured archaeon (assembly GCA_938091805.1). GTDB lineage: Archaea > Thermoproteota > Bathyarchaeia > Bathyarchaeales > DTEX01 > DTEX01. The sequence continues at coordinate 202 of CALKGV010000092.1, forward strand.
CACTGGGGCATATTTAACATGCAACTTATAAATGAATGAAGGAAATTATAAATGCTTTGTCTATTTTGCTGCGGCAACCTCGGGTTCAAGTCCAGATCCGATAATGCGCCCGAATATGGGATAAATGGGATGATAAGAGCTTTTATATCTCTGATGCTGAAATCATTTCTTGGTGTTTATATGAGCGTTCAAATATCTCCCGAAGATTTAGCCGAGGCTGAGGATGTTGACTTTGTTGAGGAGAAAGAAGCATGGAACATTTATAAATTAAGCGATGGCTCAATGCTTAAGGTTAAGCTTGTGCTGACTAGCGTTAAAAGGCTTAAAAAGTGGAACCCTGACGGAACACCCATATATGTAATAAACTCGCAGAACATAGTTCGTGTCGTCAATGTTCCAAAGGAATTAAAAGCTAAACCTAAAGAGCCAAGCTTCAGGCCAACTTAGGTGAGAAGGGTAAGTAAAAGGCATAGGAATTTAGAATTTTACCTATTACCTTTCGCTTTAAATAGTCGAAGAAGCCGTTACTTTTAATTCTAAACATTGGGATCCCCATTGTTAACATATATCTTAAGGATCCTAGTAAATTGAAGCATCTGAAAGGGTAAAATCAAGTGGCTACGCCTATTTCTCTTAGAAATCCATTTATGCAATCCTTCATTGATTGAATGAATGGGTGCTTTATTTTTTCAGGTTCAATCATATTCTCAAGCCGCTCAACTCGAAATGAGAGAGGTGGATGAGGATCTAGACCTATCCAGCTGCCAATCCTACTTGAGGATCTTTCAGCCAATATTCTTCGATATCCTATTTTTCTCAAGGCGTCAGCCAGTTCATTCTGCTTCTTAAGCACGATCGCTGATTCAAGGTCCGCTCTAGCCTCAAAGAATTTTGCAATAAAGTAGATTAGGCTTAAAGCAAACAAAAAATAAAAGAAGCCAAAGAATAGGATGAAGGGCCAGAGAACATACACCCTCAGCAGATACTCAGCTGATGTCAATGTGAAGAGAATAAGCGGATCTCTGCTCTTAACATGGCTCATTTCATGCCCGACAACAGCAAAGATCTCCTCATCATTCAGCTGGACAAGCAAACCTGTGGTTATTAGGACAAGCCCAAAGCGCGGCGTTGGGCCGGTGGCAGCGGCATTAGGAACTATAATGTTTGCCACTCTGATTTTTGGAGTAGGCATTTTAAATACCTGAGCTGTTTCCTTAACAATTTGATATATATTTATGCTTCTCACAAGCATGTTTTCAGGTTTAATGTTCACTCCATGCTGAAAGAAAACCTCTTGAACAGTTTGGGCATCGATAGATTTTCCTAAAGCCAATGTTCTTTCATAAATTTCTCTTTTTATTCGGAGGAGACGTTCCCTGTTGTAATTCCGCCGAATAAATTCGAGGTCCTCTGGTGGAATATGATACTGGAGGATATGCACGTGGGGCGAGTCTTCAGTTATCGACCAATCGCCCATCCTCATTATTATCTTATCTGAGAGTAAAACTAGAACTAGCTGCGAGAGCACTAGTATAATGGGTGCGTACATTTGAGTGAGCAGAAAAACCATGTAGCTGAAGAGGATGAATATGACGAATAAAAACATCATGTTTCCAGTGAATATTTGGCTTAAGATCTTCTTTCTTTGTGTAAGTGCCTTCTCACCCACAATATATTTGCTTGGACCCCAAGCAAAGTAAAGCGTGGTTCTTCTAACATTATCCTCAAACATCTGAATTGTAGTTATCAAGTCTTCTCTAAGTCTGCTTAGAACCTTCTTGGGTGTATAGGCGCTTGGTTTCATTTTTATTTCTAGGGGGTTTCCGGAAGTAACTTCTACATCAACATACCATGCGCCGCTAGAATCAAGGAACGTGAAAGCTAATGTTTCCCGCCCATCCAGTATCCAGCGCCTAACGTTAGCGAAGCTTCGATAGAACGGGACGATGTACTTCTGATATATGAAGAGAAGTAGTTCACTGTAGTAGGCGGGTGAAACCTCCGTATACACTTTAAACATGGAAGCTTCTGAAATCCCCATCGCTTAATCATTCCGAGGTATTAATAGAAATGTTCGTCAGCCTATTATTAAATGTGTTCCCGAAGATACGCCATTTAAACTTTGTAATAATGCTTTTATAGTAAAAAGTTAAGAATGGTAATAGCAATAATCTGGCGGTAAACCTATGGAACCCAGTAAGAAACCATTGAATGTGCTAATAAAGCAAATGAACTCCTACATTGGGGTTACGCTTAAAAATAATATTGAATATAGAGGGGCGATGGTGCACTGTGACAGCTACATGAATATAATTCTTGATGGAGCCTCAGAGTACAATAATAGTCAGCTAGTAGCGAATTATGGTAAGGTTTTAGTTAGAGGAAATAATATACTTTATATAACGCTGAACCCGCCGCAGAAGAAGGAGTAAGCATAGCCGCAGCGTTGGAAAAATAAGTCTGGAGGAAATGCTAGTTGAATAAACGATTTTTATTGAGCGTAGTGGTAAGCATATTTATTTTATATTTTCTCTTTTCACAATTCTTAAATTTTGATAAGTTTTTAGCAGCCCTATCTTCTGTAAGCATTTTGCTATTTTTAGCCAGCGATCTTCCATACCTAGTACAAGCGGTTTTGATGGGATATAGGCTTTCCTGGGCCATGCGTAGAAGCGGCGTTGAAGCAGGCTGGAAGAACGGTTTTTTCGCCCATCTTCTCGGAATGTTAGGTAGCGATTTTAGCGTTGGAAGAGCAGGGTATTTGCTGTCTTCACTGCCGTTCAAGTCAAAGCTTGCTGGAAATATTGGGGTTGTTTCAGCCCTAACGGTTGTCGACGTGATTGCAAAGGCCATTTTCGGCATCATTTCAGCAGTTTTCCTCATTTATTTGTTTGGATTAAGCATCAGCCCGATTCTGTTTTTATTCGCCGTTGCGGTAATTTTAGGAGGCATACTGTTTTTTACGCTTATCGTAAGCCAAAGAAGCGTTAAAACGGTGTCTAAGATCCCATTATTAGGAAAGAAGCTCTTACCTTACTATCAAGATTTTAGAAGCTCGCTTGAAAGCCTAAAAAGAAGCTTATTGTTTCTTTTCATTTTTCCGCTTTTAGGATGGTTTTTACGTGGGTTAGAATGGAATATTCTCGGCTACGCCGTAGGGATATTCTTTCCCTTCCACATATGGCTCATGCTACATCCGCTTTTAACCCTTGTCAGATTAATTCCGGTAACTGTAACGGGGTTAGGCGTCTTTGAGACTACCTTAATACTTCTTTTTCCGGACATTAACCCTGAAAACCTAGTCGTCTTCGGCATACTGGACATGGTAAATAATAGTTTAGTAGATGCGTTGGGTTTATTTTCCCTATGGAAAATGAGGGAGTGAAGGTAGGTAAATTGAAACCCTTCAAACGCGCCATTAGCTTAAAAATTTAATTGTGAGACAGAATAATACACTATTTCTCCTCTTCTATTTATCACGGCCAATATAAGGGTCTTCTTTAAATTTTGCGCGCGATTTAGTATTTGCGCCAGATCCTCTGCGAGAAGAGGCATGCCTTCGTATATTCCCAAAACTAGGTAATTTGCTGAGTCCTTACTATATTCGCCTCTCTCATAAAGGCGGAAATCTATGCCCAATCCAAAACCCTCGCGGACAACATAGCCTCTGCTTCTTAAATCACGGTAAATTAAGTATTTTACCCAGGCATTTTGATCAACATTCTTATATTTTTCCAGTAAATCCTGAAACCCAGCTGGCTTTCCAGTTTCATCATCTTTAATTTTAAGTAGCCCTTTACTTTGCAAATACATGGCTTCATAGAAGGCTAAGATCAGTTTTCCATCCTTCAGTGCGCCATAGCCTTTTGAGGATAAACTCTCAGCATCTTCAGTGGACTCAATTAGGACGCCGTCATCCCTAAGCAAGGCTTCAATGGCCTTTTTACTTACTTCATCTTTCTTCTTAATGCCGTTAGGCAACATGGTTTTTGACCCCAATCATGGAGACCGGTGGGCTTCAGCCATCTTACTAAGATCTTCCCTACTCAAAATTCCTTTCTCGCATATTATAGAGTTAACATATTTCATTGGCGTTATATCGAATGCCGGATTCAACACGTTTACATCCGGCGGGGCAATCCTCACAGATTTTATATATGTAACCTCTTCAGGGCTTCTTTCCTCTATGACCACATCTTTCGCAGAGATGCCCAAGTCGAATGTGGAAAGAGGCGCTGCAACGTAGAATGGAACGTTATGCTCATATGCCAGAACAGCAATGCTATATGTGCCTATCTTATTTATTATCGCATCGCAAACTATTCTGTCAGCGCCAACAATAACTTTATCCACAAGCCCCCTAAACATTACGTATCCAACCATATTGTCTGTTATTAAGGTTACTGGTATGCCGTCACGCATTAGTTCGTAGGCTGTTAATCTGGCACCTTGAAGTTTAGGCCTTGTTTCATCAACTATAACTTTTATATGCTTACCCTCCTCCCATGCGGCTCTTATAACCGCCAGCGCCGTGCCATAGTCCACGGTGGCCAGTCTACCAGCGTTACAATGCGTTAAAATGGTATCGCCATCCGATATAAGTTTAGAACCATGCTTTCCAATCATTTTGTTAACAACGGCATCCTCCTTAGCGATGCTCTCAGCCTCCTTAATAACAATGCTTTTAAGCGTTTCCACATCGCCCTCCGCGTTCATAGCCTTTTTTAGGATTCTATCCACTGCCCAAAAAAGGTTGACTGCGGTAGGCCTAGTTCTCTTAAGCATATCAGCCGATATCTCTATTTCCTTTAGAAAATCCTCTCTGCTCTCAGCATTTGAATGGTAGGCTGTTAGAGCTAAACCATACGCCGCTGCCACACCTATTAAAGGAGCCCCCCTAATCTTCATCTCTTTAATGGCCTTAGCAATCTCATCGCAACCTCTCAATTCAATCCAAATTTCTTCATCAGGAAGTACAGTTTGGTCTATCGTGATCACAACGCCATCCTTCCATATGATAGTCCGCATATCTGCGCGCTCCCAGCATCCCAATATGCTAAATCTGATGAAGAAAAAGATACTTGAAATTTTTAAGGATTCTTATGGTTCTAAAAGGCTAAGCCCAGTTTCCATAGGTAGAGGGCCGCCTCAATCACTATGAACGTTAAGATTAGTAGAGCTGCACCTATTTTAATTAGCAGAGACGCTTGGTCCGGATTACGCATATACCTTGTGCTTCGATATATGAGGATTAATCCTGCAGCCCCAAGGGCGTAAACTATCATTATGGCGATGCTTTCGTTAAGAATCTGCTCATGTAAGCTTGGATATAGGAAGATGAAACCACTAGAGTAAGGTATTACGCTTCTAGGCTTCAGCGTAACATCGTATATGCCTCCGCCAAGCAGAAAAATTGTTATAGCCGCTAAGATGATTGCTACAATATGGGGTGACGGCCGATAATTTATCAGCTTAATGGTTTTTTGGATGAAACGCATTATCGATGAGGATGATTGTTTACTCATTGCTGATCATGCCAGCCACTGGGCTTTACTGAGATTTAGAGAATATAAAGACGCCAACAAGATTTAAGCGTTGCTCCACACTTTTCAGACGTGGCAACTTAAGGTCTGTCTTTTGACTAGTCAACGGGTTTTAAGCTTCTCATTTCACCGATAAAGGACCGAACGATGCCTAAAACACCCGTTCTCTCAATAGACTGAAAACCTTAAGTTGCCATGTCTCACTTTTCAAACATGAAAATATTGAGAAACCTTAAATGCCTCATTATCGCTTTACTAATCATTACATGGTGCTACTGGTGATTTGGAATGCCTCAACAGGTCTTATGTAGTGATTGTGGGGAACTCCTTTATCAGGGTGAGGACATAAAATCGCCTGAAGAAATACATCAAATGTATAATGGGAGATGCCCGAAATGCGGAAGAAAACTATCGCTTATTCCGCAAAAAGTTGAGGTTTTTTCAGCTAGGGAATATAAGAGAACTTAGATGGGGTTTAGAAACTGCTTCTATCTAGTGGGGCGTGTCCAATAATTGTTGTGGAGAATTATTTTCCATGCTGGAACAGTGAAGGAGGGGGGAATTTCCGCCTCTTTAGCCGATCGTAAATGGTGGCGAAGGATAGCTGAATCCGGAAAAACGGTTCAGAAATATCTAAATTTAAGTAATTATTGGACACGCCCCTATCTAGCGTAAAGTTTATTAACTGTGCTGTTTTTGATTATCTTGATGTCTAGAGAGGAGAGGTTCCTCAAGCCTAGGGAGGTTGCCGAGCTCCTCAGAGTCCATAGAGTTACTGTTACCGAGTGGATAAGGGCTGGGAGGATCAAGGCGATAAGGGTTGGAAGGCTTTGGAGGATACCTGAGAGCGAAGTGAGGAGGTTGCTTGAGCAGGGCGTTAGAGGCGGTTAAACTTACAGCAAACTTTAAGCTTGACGGCTCAGTATCTGAGAACCTCTTCCAGACCTACAGGCAGATTTTAGGAGAACTCTTAGATTATGCTCATAACAAGCATATAATGGGCTTCAAACGTCTGAAATCCGAGGAATACCATGAGTTGAGGGCTCGCTATCCGCAACTGCCATCCCACTACATTTACACTGCTTGTCAAATGGCCTGCTTCATCTATAAGAGCTTTAGGAAGCTGAAGAGAAAAGGAAAAGCTAAGAGCGATAAGCCGTCTTTTAAGAAGGATGTGTTGATGCTCGACGACCACCTTTTCACCCTAAACCTCGAAAACTGGAAGGCTTCGATGGCTACTGAGAACGGAAGAGTCGAAGTTGGACTCCACCATGGAACATACCACGAAAAGTTTAAGTGCATGAAGGCTGGGCAGGCATGGCTTGTGAAAAGAGGCTACAACTATTATCTGAAGGTCGTATTTAGCAAAAAAGTTGGGATCGCGGAGCTGAACGGAAAAGCTATAGCGGTTGATGTCAACGAGGACAACGTCACCTTCGGCTCCGAGGAAAAGACCGTTAAAAGGGAGACGGGGGAGAGGGCGATCAGGACAGCGTACTTCTTAAAACGTAGAAGGCTCCAGTCCAAGCTGATACTGGACGAGAAGCCGTTAATGGCGAAGTATAGGGGAAGAGAGCGTAGAAGAGTGGAGGCAATACACCATAAACGGGCAGGCGAGATCATCCAGGAGGCTAAAAGGCAGGGGCTGCTCAACAATAGTTCTGGAAGACTTAAGAAACATTAGGAGGCGGAGGAAGAAAAAGTCTAGGGAGCTCAACGGCAGACTGAACAGGTGGAGCTTCAGGAGGCTCCAAGCCATAATCGAGTACAAGGCTAAGCTGGCCGGCATAAGGGTCGATTACGTTAAGCCGAAGGACACCTCAAGCCTATGCCCAATATGTGGGGAAAGCTAAGCCCGAATGGTATGGGATGATGAAGTGCCCGGGATGCGGTCTGGAGGAGGACAGAGACATAATCGCCGTAAAAAACCTCCTCCAAAAAAGCAGATAAATGCGCCCCTTCAACCGTTCAGGGCGAAAGCCTCCCCATGACATGAGGGAGGAAGAGCCAGCTCAGAACGGAATCATATAACTTGGGAATTAAGGGGCTTGTAGAAAAACTTTTGGGCGGCGTGTTTTTGGTTTTTGTTACCTGGTTTTTGTGCTTGATGGGTGTGGGTGGTCATGATGGGGTGCTATGGGATGGTGGTTACCACGCCTGATGGGGCGGGCTGACCGGTCGGGCTCCTCTCGGTCGGATCGACGGGCATGGTCTGCCCTAACAAACCCTTCCTAGGCTTCACCGAGCCTCCTAGAGGAGGGCTGCTAGGGTGTGGAGGTTGTGGGCCGCAACCCTGGCCAGGAGCTCCCTGGCCCAGGTCTCAGGCATCCTGGAGGGGAGAGCCCCACCAAACTTCAGCTTTAGGGCGCTGAAGATGCCTTCGGATGTGAGCCTCATGCCATAGCCCTTTTCCTTGATCCACCTCTCGGCGCCCAGCTCCATGAATTCTAGGACTAGGCGCCTCCAGGCGGGGTAGCCCTTGTCCAGCCCTCCGGAGCTCTCCTTGGGCATGATGATGGGCTCTATGCCCAGGTCTGCTATGA
>CALKGV010000093.1 GCA_938091805.1 uncultured archaeon
GCATCGTAAGGAGGGAGAACCCTTCAAAGCCCATATGCGTGATCCTGGACAATGCCAGAATCCACAGGGCTGGCAGCGTAAAGGCGAGAGCTGAGAAGCTTGGAATAATCCTCATCCATCTCCCACCCTACTCGCCGGACCTGAACCCAATAGAGTTCGGGTGGAAGGATTTGAAGAGGGAGCTGAGCAAGATCCTGGACTTCGAGCGAATGGTGGAGGAGAGCGGAGACATTGCCCTAAAGCTACTCCTTGAACATAAAGCAGGCTACACCAAAACTGGACGGAGGTCTTTATAAGTGCCAAAAGTTATTAGATTAACTATAATATTCACATCTTTTTCAGCGACCGTATTGGACAGATAATATTGAAAATGAAAATAAATAATGAGGAATTTTAAGGGACTATGTTGGAACGGTTATCCATCCGCCTTTTTCCGCTGATTCCTGTATCGCGCTCATCACTTCTTGGCATTTTAATCCATCGTAGAATGTTGCACCCATGGGGGCTACGGGCTTATCATTAACTATGCAGTCTATAAAGTGATGGATTTCATGCACAAAAGTATGCTCCCACCCAATTATATGCCCATGAGGCCACCAGTATTCCATGAATGGGTGAACTGACTCCGTAACAATTATTGTTCTGAAGCCCATTCTATCTGCCGGGTCTCTTCTAGAGTAAACTTCGAGCTCATTAAGCCTCTCGAGGTTAAAGCATATTGAGCCCTCTGTTCCATGAACCTCCACTCTTTGATAGTTCTTTCTTCCAGCGCAGAATCGAGAAGCCTCTAAGCTACCTATGGCACCATTCCTGAATTTAACCAGCGAGATGAAAGCATCGTCAACATCCACTTGTCCCCTCTTTGATGGGTCCTCCGGTAGCGGGCGCTCTTTAATAAATGTTTCAGTCATTCCGCAGACAGACGTTACATCCCCGACTAGGAACCTTGCTAAGTCTATTATGTGGGAGCCTAAATCTCCAAGGGCCCCTGATCCAGCAACGCTCTTACGTAATCTCCAAACCAGCGGAAAGTTCGGATCCATGATCCATTCTTGTAGATAAACCGCTCTGAACTGGAGAATCTTGCCCACATACCCCTCCTCTATAAGTTTTTTAGCCAATCTTATGGCTGGGACAAAGCGGTAATTGAAGGCAGTCATATGTTTAACACCGGCTTTTTCAGCAGCCCTATACATTTCCCCAGCCTCCTCAACATCCATTGCAAGCGGCTTTTCGCACAGCACATGTTTTCCGCTTTCCACGGCAGAAATTACAGGGGCTGAATGCATATTATTCGGTAAACAGTTATCGACGATCTCCACCCTCTCATCCTTCATCAGATCCCTCCAATCAGTATAGTAGGTTTCAAAGCCGTATCTCGCGGCCGCTTCAGCTACAGCATCCCTAGTTCTACCAACTATGGCCACAAGCCTAGGCTTAGCTGGAGGCGGATAGAAAAATACTGGCATCTTAATGTATGCATTTGCATGCGCTTTACCCATAAAAGCGTACCCTATTAATCCAACACCTATCTCCCTAACTTCGCCAACTTTCCCCGTAACCTTACCCATCCGCACAAACCCAACTTCTTTCTCTTCAGCCATAATTTTCACCACCAGATTTTTTCAAGAGGCGCCTTTATAATCAGCGGCTTCAGAAACGCTATGCACTTCTCGCATCCATCCTCGCGGCTCATTACCGGGTCTTCATGCTCATAGCTCAGTACGTAGTTGTATTTAACCTCTAAGAGCGCGGTTATTATCCTCTTCCAGTTTATGTCTCCCCATCCGACGACCCGAAATCTGAAGCCTCTATCCGGCCTACTCCATGAGCCTGTCGGCATGCATCCTGATATTGGGAGATTTTCCTTGACGAGCTCTGCGTCCTTTGCATGCGCATGATAAATTCTGTCCCCGAATTTTTTGATGAATATAACTGGGTCTATCCCTTGCCAAAGCAGGTGGCTTGGGTCAAAGTTGAAGCCGAATTCCTTTTTGCCATTTATAGCCTTTATTGCCAATTCAGCGGTTTCAATATTATACGCTTGCTCCTGCGGATGAACCTCATGCGCAAACTTAACACCGTGTGCTGCAAAGTGATCTAGTATTCCACCCCAGCGTTCAGCAAAGATCTCAAAACCCCTCTCGAAAATCTTCTCATAGGCCGGCGGGAAGATATACCATGCCCCCCAATTGGGTGCACCTATGAAGCCGTTCACAACAGGCACATCAAGCGCAGCCGCCGCCTCAGCAACCTTCTTCATACGTTCTATTCCATATTTTATTTTCTCCTCAGGCGTCCCCCTAAACCATTCATCTGTTGATTCATCATGCGGTCCGAGGACAAGCTGACCTTCAAGGTGGTTGCTTAATCCAGATATAATCAGCCCATATTTCTCCACGTTTCTTTTGTATTCTGTTGCGCCCCCACTAAGAACCTTGTCGACATCTATATGGTTGCTTCCTTTCCACGCTGCTATTTCAACAGCTTCGTAGCCAAGCTTTGAAACGTAGTCTAGGACCTTCTCAAGGCTTAACTCGTTAAACAGTACTGTGAAAATTCCTATCTTCAAAATTCACCCTCCAATCTGGCAATTATTAATTTCAGCTATGCATATAAATAGTTTATTAGATTCCGAGATTTTCAAGTTCCTCTTCCTCCCGTTCTTACCATCCATAATCTTTCTCCAAAGTGTAACGTCTTGTTTTAACATCGCAGCTAATTTTTCCTTCCTCGAAGAGTTTTCTTAAAGACTTAAAGACTGTTTTAGGCTTTTTATTTAGCTTCTCAGAGATCTCCATTAGGGTCAGGGGCTCAGATTTGCTTAGAAGATTCAGGATTTCATCTTCAAGTTTGCCCATTAAATCACCCCGCAGCATAATATTATAGGCTTTTAAGCCCCTTTATTAAACTTAATAATATGTGGAAATAACTAGAAATAGTCCTTCGATTTTTTACTTAAGTAGTGGAAGAGTTGGGGAAATGTTCAATCTGCGGATATAGTTCGCCTCTAATCTCAGGTAATTTAGGGGTGTGCGCTAAATGTATCAAAGAGAAGCCTGATGAAGCGTTAAGCGTAGCTAATTTAGCGCGTAAGAGAACCCGTGAAATATTCAATTTACCTCCAAGCCCTCCTAGAAGCCTGGGTGGAAAAGCATGCGGCATGTGCGCAAACAAGTGCATACTAGGGCAGGGGGAGAAGGGGTTCTGTGGATTAACGAAAAACGTTGCTGGACGGCTAATGCGTTTAGGCGGAACATCAGATAAGGGAATTCTAGAATGGTATTATGATGCGCTTCCAACAAACTGCGTCGCATGGTGGTTCTGTCCAGGTTGCACGGGAGCCGGATATCCGAAGTATGCTTATAAACCATCTGCTGAGATCGGCTATGTGAACCTAGCTGTCTTCTATGGAGCATGTAGCCTCGACTGCCTCTTCTGCCAAAACTGGCACTACAGATATATGTCTCAAAAATTAAGCCCGCATATGAGCAGCGAAGAGCTTGCAGAGAAGGTTAACGCAAAGGTTTCTTGCATATGCTTTTTCGGAGGAGACCCATCCGTCCAGATGCCTCATGCAATAAAGACAAGTGAAATAGCAGTGAGGAAAGCTGAAGAGGAAGGCCGCATACTCAGAATATGCTGGGAAACCAATGGCAACATGATTAAAGATTTTGCTGAGAAAGCCGCTGACCTCTCATTTAAAAGCGGAGGGATTGTGAAGTTTGATTTAAAAGCTTGGGATGAAAATCTTTACAGGGCTCTCTGCGGAGTGTCTAATAAGCCATCTTTTGAAAACTTCATGACTATCAGTGAAAAATATTTCAGCGGTAGACTTGAAGTCCCGGTTTTAACAGCTAGCACGCTTCTTATTCCGGGATACGTGGATGTTATGGAGGTTAAGCAAATAGCCGAGTTCATCGCCAGTATAGACCCGCGCATACCGTACACGCTGCTCGCCTTCTACCCGCAGTATCTTATGAACGATCTGCCCACAACCAGCAGAAAGCATGCCTACGAATGCTACGAAACAGCTAAAAAGCACCTGAAAAATGTGCGAATAGGAAATGTGCATTTGCTTTCTTAATTAGAGACATTAAGGCGTCATTTATTTTTGAACTCATCTCAAAACTATTTAAGTCTTTCTTGATTATGTTTTGGTATGGGGTTTCTTGAGCTTTCTGATGGTGAGATTCTATGGGTGGCTCAAAAGCTTTAGAAGAATAATCGTAAGGTATGGGAGGCTGGCAGCAATATACAAAGCCCTAATAACAATAGCATGCACAACAATACACTTAAAATATGGAATTTAGAGATGAGTTCTTTTAATGCTTAAAATAACTAACTGAACTTTGGCAAATTT
>CALKGV010000094.1 GCA_938091805.1 uncultured archaeon
TTGGAATAATCCTCATCCATCTCCCACCCTACTCGCCGGACCTGAAGCCTATAGAGTTCGGGTGGAAGGATTTGAAGAGGGAGCTGAGCAAGATCCTGGACTTCGAGCGAATGGCGGAGGAGAGCGGAGACATTGCCCTAAAGCTACTCCTTGAACATAAAGCAGGCTACACCAAAACTGGACGGAGGTCTTTATAGGTGCCAAAAGTTATTAGATTAACTATAATTATAACACTTAATTCATAGGCTCATGTAATTGGGATTGTTGACTAGGATAGGCTTCCCGTTCTCTTCAATAACTATCTTTGCGAAGCCAGTCTTCCTTATTGCATCATAGTCATGTCCGGCGTCAGAAGGATATATAGCTAAAAAGATCAGTTCCGTATTGCCCGTATTTATTGAGCGGTGAGCAAAACCGGGCGGAATGTACGCTAAAACATTAGGCTTTATTTCTAAGACTCTGGTTTCTCCATGCCTATTCTGCATTAGAATCTTACCTTCGCCTTTCATTCCAATATACACTTCGCTTGTAAAATCTTTAGCGTGGAAGTGTCCTTTAGTGAAGTAATATTCTTTGCCTATCTTTCCAGGATATATTATCGTGTAGCCTACATCTAACTCGCCCTCAGCCCCTCTTGGCATTTCATATACTGTGTAGATTAATGGGTCCTCACCTTTCGACAGAATCTCTTCAACTGCACGTTTATTTGAAAAATATTCTCGCAGATCGCTTAAACGCCTCTCAACTTTAACTTTATAGGAAGATATTCCATCCGCTTCGCTTAGAATGATGGAGTATGGTTCACCGGTCAACATTAAGCACCTCTATCTTCCCGGCATAGAAGAGAGATTAATAGTATCCACATTTTTAAGGTTTACGCCCATAAAATATCCGTCAATATATGATCACGAACCGTAAGTGATAAAATTATCAACGCGGATTTCCTATTTTCATGAATAAAGTTGATTTTCAAATCTTGAAAAATTTCATTTCTAAAGCAGGCGACGGTTACATTGAGGATTTAAAGAAAATACTGAAGCAGCCCAGCGTGTCGACGAGAGGCGAAGGTGTTGAGAAATGCGCTCATATGCTTGCAGACTCTATGGAGAAGGCTGGGTTTAACGTTGAAATTTGGAGGATTAAGGGAGCTAACCCGGTTGTTTATGGAGAAGCATATGGTTTCAGCTCTAAAACGCTACTTATATATGGGCACTATTATGTTTAGCCTCCTGAGCCCCTTGAAGAATGGAAAACGCCCCCATTTGAAGCAGCGGAAGCAGAGCATGAAAAGATAGTGGCCAGAGGCGCGTCCGATAGCAAGGGCAACGTTATGGCCATTATTAAAGCTATTGAGTCTTATAGGGCGCTTAATCTCAATCTTCCACTGAATTTAAAAGTTATTTTTGAGGGGGAGGAAGAAATTGGAAGCCCAAACCTTCCGAAATACATTGAGAATTATAGAGGTAGACTTAAAGCCGACGCAGCGGTTTGTTTTGACGGCGGCCTAGACTATAAGGGCAGACCTAGAATATCCCTCGGCCTGAAGGGTATTCTTTATGTTGAATTCAGATGCAAAACGGCAAAGACCGATGGTCATTCATCGCTTGCGCCGCTGATAGAGAATCCGGCTTGGAAGCTTATTGATGCGTTAAGATCGCTTAAAAATGAAGGTGGGCGGATCCTAATCGAGGGATGGTATGATGACATTAAAGTTCCAACTGAAGAAGACATATCTCTACTTAAGGAGATAGGTGAAGAAGATCATAAAAGATCGATCGAGGAATTGAAGAGGCACTTTGGGGTGGAAAATCTTCTGGGAAATGTCGAAGGTTTAGAAGCAATTAAGAAGCTCATTTTTGAGCCGACATGCAATATAGCTGGCTTATGCTCCGGATACACTGGCCAAGGTTCAAAAACAGTTTTGCCTTCAGAAGCCTATGCTAAAATTGATTTTAGGCTTGTCTACGATCAAAATCCGGGTAAATTGTTTAAGAAACTGAAAGTGCATATGGAGACTAGGGGTTTCAGAGGTATAGAGATCAAACTTTTAGGCAGCTTGGAACCCTCTAAAACGCCAGCATCAGCACCAATAGTTAAAGCCGTAAAAATGGCTGCTGAAAAAACCTACGGCGTTAAACCTCAAGTGGCACCGATGTCCTCCGGATCAGGCCCGGATTACCTATTCACTAAGAGGTTAGGTGTTCACTCAGTTTGGACCGGTTGCTCACCACCATTCTCTAATGCTCATGCACCTAATGAATTCATAACGAAAAAGACGTTTTTGGACGGAATAGTTTATGTGTCATTAATTATGGAGCAATTCACATCAATATGAAAACCCATTTTCAGCTGGAAAACTGCGGGTGAAAACACGGTTTAAAACATATTTCGATGCTCTGGGCGACTCTTTAAGTACTTAATTATTTTCTCCGCGTCCTTACTGCTTATTTTGCCCATTTCAAGAAGCCTATTCACTATGCCCGATATTGTTGAGAGGGCTTTGACTCTGTAGCCCATGGCCTCCAGATTTTCCTTTCCACCCTGCTCCCTATCGACGACAACAATTATTGTATCCACCACACCGCCTAACTCCTCAATAGGCTTTATTCCCTCAATCTTCGATCTTCCATCCGTGATCACATCATCAAAAAATATGAAACGTTCACCATTTTTAATTTCGCCGCCAACTATTTGCCCGGTTAAACCGTATTCCTTTGATTCCTTCCTCACAATTATGCAAGGGATCTTAATTTTGCTCGCTATATGCGGTAGTAGAAGTGCACCTTTCAGCTCAATCGAGGCCAGCTTATCTATTCTTCTCTCAGAAATTATTTTCTGCATCTCTTCAGATATAATGTCCGTAACGTGCTCGAATTCTTCCGGTGAGGATAGAAGCCAGGTTAAATCAACATAGTATGGGCTTGTGACGCCGGACTTTAATTTAAAATTGCCGAACTTTAATGCTCCGGACCTTATAAGCCCACTTGCTATCCTAGTAAGTCTATCATTTTCATTATGCATTGCGCATCACCAATTTATCCTTCATTAACGACTTCATAATTTAATGTTCTTCCTTTTCCATCAATCACGATAATGTTGCTTTCGGAATCGTATGGAAAAGCTGCTATGATCATTATTCTGCCGTAAAAATTATTTAAGTCCTCCACCGACGGCGCAAGTATGCCGGATGGATGTGAATGAGCTGTGCCTACGATTGAAAGATCTATTGGAAGCATATGCGCTGGGAAAAATGAAAAAGATTCGCTTCTGACACTTAATGGCGGAATCATAACCTCATTAACTTCTATCGCATCTTTATTTGCTTTACCTCTAAGCAGGAGCATTCCCTCTTTGGGATGACATGCCTTTGCATAGATTAAAACGCTTTCTATTACAGATCGCTTTATAAGAACCCGCCTTATACCAATTGTCAAGCAGCATCCCCTACATATTTACCTTAGCTTTTCTCTTAAATTGTCCTTCATATATTATGCGTACAGTTTCTATCGTGTCCGCCTCATCTGGCATTTTATCATCCCTTATTCTCGTTATCCTAGCGAAACGCAGCGCCATACCAGACTCATATTTTGGGCTTTCCTGTATCTCGTTATAGGCAACCTCAACAACGATTTTAGGCAAAACTATAACTCTATTCCCCTCCTCTCCGACGGCTATTTCTTTTAAGCGTCTAGTTAAGTCAGCTATTTCATCATCTGTCAAACCCTTAAATGTCTTACCAACTATGGTGAAGCCCTTGCTGCCTTTAGCAGCTAAATAATAATCTGAAAGCCAATTATGTCTTCTGCCATACCCATATTCCGCAGCGACTATAACGAGGTCTAACGGCGGCAAAACATCCTTAATTTTAAACCAGTGCTTTCCCCGCGCGCCCGGAAAGTATGGGCTGCTAGGTCTCTTAGCAATTAAACCCTCATGCCCTTCATCAACAGCCCTTTTAAGGAAGGATTTCGCCTCTGAGAGATCGCTTGTCACAATCTGTTCGGTTAGCGGTATGTCTCCAACGATCTCCCTCAATATTCTTCTTCTCTCATCATATGGAAGATTAATTAAGTTCTCGCCGTCAATGTAGAGCGCATCGAAGAGATGGAGCTTAACCGGTACGCTTTTAGCAATTTTATCTATCTCATAAACCCTCTTGAAGCGGCGCATTAGATGCTGGAAAGGCATAGGTTTTCCATCCACGCTGACGGCAATAACTTCGCCCTCAAGTATAGCCTCTCTTGCCCTAATCTCATTGCGGACAAGACTGGCAACTTCTGGAAGGCTCTTTGTGACATCTGTAAGTCTTCGGCTGAAAATTCTCACGTCTCCCCTTGATATGTGGATCTGTATTCTCGCTCCATCAAGTTTATACTCCAACGCTGTTTTTCCACCATGCTCTTTGAAAACCTCCTCAAAGCTTTTAGCCATCTGGGCAAGCATTGGTTTAATAGGTCTAAAAATTTTGAAGCCTAAATTTAATATTCCAACCCCACCATGCTTCTTACATAAATATGCTACCTCCGCTATGTCGCCAGTTAACATTGAGGCTCTCTGAACATCCTTAAGCGAGATTGAGAATGCTTCTGAAACGGCTGCCTCCATAAGGCCTTCCTGAAAGCCGGTTCTCATTTCGCCAATCAGTATCTTAACAAGGTACTTAAATTCTAAGGGCGTTGCGCGGCTGAGCAGTGATTCTATAAGTCTCTCTTTCCGCTCCCTAGACCCTTGACCCTTAGACTCTGCGGTATGCTCAAATATTCTTCTAACCTCAAGAATTGTAAGCGGCTTTTCAAGGAGTGTGGACTGCTTATGAGCAACACTATTCTCAAAAAGCTTTTGGGCGGTTGCTCCTACATCCCCGGTTTCTCTAAAAACTGCATAGAAGATTCTCCATTCCACCCCTGTGAGGCGTCTAATTATATTATTCAGTGCGGTCCAACTAATATCTAAGGTTCTTTGATCATATTTCGGGAAAGCTCTTCCTAAAATCATTGATATGGCCGGTTCAATTTCATCTTCGCTTAAACCTTTAAGAAACTCAGCAACAGCTTCAACCTTTAGGTTGCGTCTAGTTGTCTTTTCAAGGCTTTCACAGAGGTCTACAAGTAACCTAAAGTCCACACTACGCCCTCTCGCGTAGGCGCTTGTCACATAGGTATTTTTAGGGCTAGAGATTTTATTTAAGACCAGATTTTGTCGATTTCTTCCTGCAACTCTTTCTTCCGTTTTTCATATTCCTCTATCGTTACTTCGCCAATCTTGTATCTGGCATATAAGGTGTCAAGTTGCTCCCTCATCAGTCTTTCCTTTTCCTTCCTATCTTTTATCAGCGAATCTAGAAGGGCTATTGTTTCTTCAACATCAACTTTAACGCTGTCTAATACGATGCTTGAGACCTTCCCTTCCTCAACAAGTTTCTTTATGGTCTCATACGCTAACCTTATCTGATTCTCCATGTTCCTTATCTCACTTGGAGTTTTATCGCTGAGCAGCTTTTCCAGCCGCTCTAAATTAGCCCTAGCGTTTCTCAACATGTTCTCAAGTTCCCTCTGCTCAACCTTCAGCCTCTCAGACCTCTGTGAAAACGTGTTTAAGTCAATCTCGCCAATCTTATAGCGCACACTAAGCTCTTCAATGTTTAAGGCAACCTCATTAAGCCGCCTATCAATTTCCTCGATTCTCCTCCTTAAATCCTCAAGCCTACGAACCCTAGTGTTTAAAAGTTCACCTAACTTACCGCAGTATTCATTATAGAGCTTCAGGAAAGTCCCCTCAGAAACCTCTCCGGACTGAAAGAGATTGAAGAGTGAAGCTTTCCTCGTGTAAAGTGTTGAGATATTAGACATTAAACTTGATATTTCCCCCTCAAGACCAGCTGGCGCTGCAGGGCTTGGTTGAACCGGCGTAGGGGGTGGAACAAGCGGCGGGGTTGGAGGTGGAGCCTCCACCGGTTGAGGCCTCTCAAAACGTGGAGGTTGGGTAATAGATGGCAACTGTGCACCACAGTATATGCAATACCTCATTGCTGGAACTCTTCTGCCGCAATTCGGGCATCTAACACGGGCTTCATCTAAGCTGGACAAGGCTTTTTCTCCTATAATTCTTGATTTACTTGCATTTAATAAATTTTGATGATTGGCTTAATAAAAAGTTAATTAATATGTGGAAATATCTTATTGTAGAACGGAAATGTCGAGAGAAGATTACATATCGCTTAGAAAGGTTCTGAAGGATTACCTTAAGGAGCAGGGGATAACCATAAATGATTTGCTCAGCGTTATGGATGAGGATAAAGAGGGCATAATGGAGGCTCTGAGTAAAAGGGTTTACTTAACAAGCGAGCAACGTAGAGTTCTTGAGCGTAACCTTTCAAGCAGAGATCTGAACCTTCTTCTGTTCGTTATACAAGCCTTCTATATTATTAATCCCTCTGGGCTCTACAAGGGCTTAACAATTGAGCCCGTTAGGGAAGATATTATGAGAGGCGATAAGGTTACTTTTGAGGGATGCAGAAGCATATTGAAGGCTTTAGGAATATCTGTCAGCAACATAGATGCTTAAGTCAATAATGAATCTCCACAATATCCCCATCCCTCAATGAATGGCCTGAACCAACCTTCTCACCAGGATATTTAGCGCTTGGACCCCATATGCGAGCGTACTTGAAACCCTTATACATTTCACTGTGTAGTTTTTTAGCCACATCAAGGACGCTGGCACCGTTCTTAACTACAAGAGGTTTCTCTGAAGGTTTCTTAGCTGATGGTTCTTTCGTGTAAACCCTGATCACTTCAAGCATTCGAAATATGTTCTCACCTAGCTTCTCCAAGCCAATATTATTTAAGCATGAAACTGCCATCAGGGGCAAATTTCTCCCCCTAAGAGCGCCCTTCAGGATCTTGAGGTTTATTTCGGCGCTTGGCGAATCTAATTTGTTGGCAACAATAATCGTTGGCTTATAAACGTTGCTTGAAAAAAGCAAGTCTTCAATATCGTCCAACTTAACCTTGCCACTTATTTTAACTAAGGCCGACGTAATTCGATAACTATTGAGCAGCCACTTAATTTCTTCGTGGGTGCAGTCAACTAGAGTTCCGCCCCCTATGATTTGAATGCCCACGCCGTAAGCTCGCCTAATGATTTCAACTTCACCCTCAGGTTTTTCGATAAGTATGCCGGTTTTCTCAAGCTCTGAAGATACCATGGCGAATTGTTCAAGGGCATTTTCAGATAAGTCAACCATGATGATTAAACCGTCAGCGTTTCGCGCCAAGCTTAATATTTGTGTACCTTCCATCCGACCCTCTGAGGCTCCTTCTACTATTGCTGGAGCCTCAACTAGCTGGAACTGTATATCCTCATATTGTAACATGCCGGGTGTTGGCTTCTGTGTAGTGAAAGGCAGCGGGCTTATCTCCGGCTTAGCATTAGTTACAGACGCCAACAGGCTGCTTTTACCAACATTAGGAGGGCCGATGATAACTATTTGTCCAGCTCCCTCTTTAGGTATTGCAAACCCCGCTTTGCTGCTCTTTCTCCGGGCTTTAGACTTCTCCAGTTCCCGTTCGAGTTCGGAAATTCTACGCTTAACATTGGCCAGGAGCTTGCTGGTTCCCTTATGTTTGGGGACAAGCGATATGAATTCTCGCATCAGCCTTATCTTTTCAGGCGTTGAACGGCATGCTACAACCTCAGCCCATTTTGCTTTGGCTTCTGCTGGAAGATTTGTAACCATCTTTCCTCTAACAGATTATATGTTAAAATCCTTTTTGTGTTTTCTCTATTCTAACGCCATTTCCTATCTTCGAAATCCAGCCGTTTTTAGCGCCGGATGACAAGCATACGTCAACAACCCTTCTGCCCACATTTTCATCCTTAATTAGCGCTATTATGCTTCCTCCCATACCTGCGCCAGATATTTTGGCACCATAAGCTCCGGCTTCCAGAGCCGCCTCACATACACGCTCAATCTCCGGCAGGCTTACATCATAGAGATCTCTGAGTAATGCATGTTGAGCATTCATTATCTCACCTAAAAGCCGATAATTGAATTCGCTCACAGAACTTTTCTGCAACCTCTTCCATGCGTTCTCGCCTAAATTTAGCACGATCTCCTTTTCACTAACTTTCTCAAACCTAAGTATTTTAAGCGCTATCTCCGTTAATCTATGCATTTTCAACGTGAACAGTATCCTTTTGCGTGAGGTTTCGCTTATAATCGATAAGTAATCCTCGATTTCATCCTCCGCTACATCTTCCCACACAGGCTCATTAAATCTCCATCCTAATTTGGCCTTTAAGCTCTGTGGAACAGCCGCGCTTCTCATCAATGCTTCTAGGCCTAGGTTTATATCCATCTGTCTTCTCGGATGAATGTCTCCGGTTGAATGCCTGATCCCAGAGTCCAATATGGCGAATGTCAGATTTTTGAATGGAAGCTCTTCAACATTGTAGGGCGGTCTACATTCCAATTTTATTATGCCGCCGTATGCGACGCCGTACTGGTCAAGCCTTCCGCAGGGTATACCTGCCTCCATATTCTCAGCTGCAAACGATATTTCAGCAACATCTTTCTTACTCAGCCCTAAATCGAAGACATGATTTAAGAGCTCGGTAAATGCCACTTCAAGTGCTGCGCTGCTGGCTAATCCTGAACCTATGGGTATATCGCTTTTAACTGTAACATTCATGCCTCTAAGTCTTTCAGCAATGTTCCTTTTGACCAGCACGTTCACAACGCCACGTAAATAATCGCCGAAGAACTTTCCACCCTGCATCTTGTTAATGCCTATTTCGAATGAGTCTATGCAAGGTTCACCATATCTCTCAAGATCAAGAGACTTAATGGTGAAAACCTTATTTCCAGAAAAACTCGCTGAAACATGCAGTCTTAGGTTGATTGCCACAGGAACAACCGGTAGTCCTTTATAGTCCTGATGCGTATTTAGAAAATCAGCTCTTCCAGGTGAAGAAACAATAAACTGTGTGTCCATAAACATTCCCACCTAACATGATATTATGTTTCTGGGCTTTCTCTTAATTCTTTGGCTTTAATCTCAGGGGTGTAGTCAAATGTAACTGTTCCAGCCCCTGTTTCAACGCTTGCAAAATATTTTATTTTATCTCTCTCCCTATATGGCGGGTAGAATTCTACATGGAAATGATAGTACGGGTATGGCTTATTATCTGTTGGTCTCTGATGTAGAACCATCATGTATGGAAAACTCATGTTAAATAGGTTATCAAATTTCTTCAGAATCCGCTTAAGTATTAAGGCGAAAGAATCCTTCTCTTTCTCGGTCAAATCTACTAACGCGCCGAGATGTCTTTTTGGGTATATGTGAACCCCATATGGCCAGCGTGCGAAAAATGGCAGAAAACATATAAAATCTTCATTTTCACATATTACCCGCACGGCATCCTTCCTCTCTTTCTCAATTATCTTACAAAATAGACATTGTTCATTCTTCCGCCAGTAGCGTTTACTAGACTCCAGCTCACGCTTTATAAGCGATGGTATAAATGGAAAAGCGTATATTTGACCATGGGGGTGATCCAATGTGACCCCGATTATTCGGCCTTTATTCTCAAATATAAAAACATATTTCACGTATTCCCTTTTACCTAGATCCTCGAAGCGATCTGCCCAAAGATCAACTACAGCTCTAATATTTTCAATGCTTAAATCGGCTAACGTAGCCTCATGTTTAGGCGTGTAGATTACAACTTCGCAGATACCCTTTGAGGGTCTACAACGATACAATCTGTCAGACTTAACGTTTGGCAGCGGCGGATCAGCACGTAAAGATGGAAATCTATTCGGTATGCTCAGAACAGTCCATCCCGATGCTGGCACTTCCTCCGAACCGGGGCAGAATGGGCAGAAACCCTCAGGAAGCAGAGGGCGCTTCCCTCGTTCACCCGACACAATTATCCATTCGCGAAGTATGGGATCCCATCTAAGCTCCATCAGATCACGCCCATCCAAGCACTATGGAAAAGAGAGGAGAAAAGGGTTAAATTTGCTTTTTGGTACCTGCTCAGGAAGAGAGAAAAATGTAATTATTCTGAAAGAATACATTAACTTAGTCTTTTAAAAACAAAAAATAAAAGGGACTTTAAAGATTCAATATCTTCCGTGTTTCTCTACGGCTTTTATAATTGCCCTCAGGTTTTCTATTGGGGTTTCACTCGGTATTTCAGCTACACCAGGGGCTAGTATACATGTATGTGTGGATGAGTATTCTATGCCTCTAAGCATAGCTTTTGGTGCTGGAGATGAGCATGATTCGAAGCGGTTCGATGAGCTATTGGATGGCTTAGGGGAGGCTCCGAAAGAGCTTTACGCTGACTCAGCATATGATACCGAAGCAATAAGGGGTAGGCTGTCGTCAATGAATGTGGAGGCAAACATACCCGTAAACCCCAGGAACGGTAGGAAGCCCATACAATACGACATCGAAACCTATAAGAAGATGAGGTCTGCAGTTGAGAGGTTCTATGGATGGCTCAAAAGCTTCAGAAGAATAATCGTAAGGTATGAGAGGCTGACGGCAACATACAAAGCC
>CALKGV010000095.1 GCA_938091805.1 uncultured archaeon
CGTTCTAAGCGATAAGGGAGGGCGATGGGCGGGATGGGATCGGCTGAAAAAAGCAGCGGCGAAGATGGGGATCCTTACCCGGATGGACCCCTCGAAGGCGGCAGCAGGGCTAACCCGCAGCCCCCAAAATCCCGCCCGAAAAGCCCAGAACGACTAAAATGCCCTGAATGCGGCGGGACGAGGCTTTTCAGAGACGGATTAAGGCGACTGCCAGACGGGTCGGCGGTTCAGCGTTGGCTATGCCGGAAATGCGGATACAGGTTCTCAGAGAGCCGTGTTGAAAATTCTGGAGGCAAGGATTTAAAAAGAGGCTCAGCCTTAAGATTTAATCGCCGAGTAGGCGTCTGGGAGGGCCAGGCGAAAAACTCGGCCCGGGGCGTGGTTGCCCTGGAGGAGAAGGCGGATGCTGAAAGCCGGGCTGCGGGAGCCACAGCGAAGCCCTGCGAAGCGGAGATCCAGGGAAAAATCGTTGAGTTCGCTTGGTGGTTAAAAAGCAAGGTTTCAGCGAGTACACGATCAGAAATTATGTTACCATGCTTAAGCTGCTGGTGTCCTCTGGGGTTGACCTCTTAGATCCGGAGAGCATTAAAGAAACCCTAGCAAGGCTTGGGAAGTCGGACGCTTGGAGACACAACGCCGTATGCGCCTATTCAGCCTTCACAAGGATGTGCGGTTTAAAGTGGCAGAGGCCGAAGGTTAACCGTGTGAGGACGCTTCCCTTCATCCCCCTTGAACGCGAGCTAGATGATTTAATAGCCGCTTCAGGACGGAAGACTGCTGCTTTTCTCCAGCTGCTTAAAGAAACTGGGATGAGGGCCGGTGAAGCCCTACGGCTCAGATGGGTGGACATAGACTCTGAAAGGCAGATAATAACCTTGAACGCTCCTGAGAAAAGCGGAAACCCCAGAGCCTTCAAGGTGAGCCCTAAACTGATAGAGATGTTAAGTAGGCTGCCTAGGAAGAGCGTGAAGGTTTTCCCAATGTCATACACGGCTCTGAAAAGTAACCTCTTGAGGGTTAGGAGAAACCTCGCTGCGAAGCTTGGGAACCCTAGGCTGCTGCAGATAAGCTTCCACACCTTCCGGCATTGGAAGGCGACAATGGAGTATCATAGATCGAAAGATCCATTGTACGTTAAAGAGCTTCTAGGGCATAAGAAGCTTGACACCACCTTGCTGTATATTCAAGTTGAACGTGCACTCTTCCAAAGCGGCGGCGACGAGTTCACCGTTAAGATCGCTAAAACCCCAGAGGAGATCCAGTCTCTGCTCGCGGTGGGTTTTGAATGGGTTGGGGTGAAAGACGGCTTAGTGTTTCTTAGGAAGCACAAGTGAAAATTAACCCTTTACAGTCGGCATTAGCCTTTAACAACAGCTAATGGTATAAGTCTCGCCACGTAGGTTGCTATGCCAACCGCATTGCTGACCTCAGCAACCCTATCAACATTCTTGTATGCTGGATCGGCTTCCTCGGCTAAAACGGTCATGCTTGCAGCCCTCACAACTATGCCGCGGCTCTCAAGGCTCCTTTTTATCTCGCTTCCAGCGAAGCGTCTTGTCGCCGCAGCCCGGCTGAGCATTCTACCGGCTCCATGCGCTGTTGAACCGAAGGTTACCTCCATCGCTCTCGGCGTGCCGACTAGAACCCATGAGCTTGTCCCCATTGAACCCGGTATTATAACTGGCTGTCCTAGGCTACGGTAATCCGCCGGGATATCTTCGTGGCCCGGTGGGAAAGCCCTTGTAGCGCCTTTCCTATGAACCCAAACTTTTACTGTTTTGTTATTTACGGTGTGCTCCTCTATCTTCGCTATATTATGGGCTACATCGTAAAGTAACTGTAAGCCAAGTTTATCAGCTGAGGTTTTAAAGGCTTGCTCGAAGCTCTGCCTAACCCAATGTGTAATCATCTGCCTATTCGCGAATGCGTAGTTCACGGCGCACGCCATAGCCTGATAATAGTCCTGCGCTTCACTGCTTGTTCCCGGCGCGCAAGCAAGCTCTCTATCAGGCAGCTCAATATGATACTTATGCGCCGCCCTCTCCATCACACGCAAATAGTCTGAGCAGATCTGGTGGCCGTAGCCTCTTGAACCGCAGTGGATCATCACTATGATTTGCCCCTCATGCGTTATGCCAAAATCTTTAGCGATTTTCTCATTGAAAATTCTGTCAACCTTCTGAATCTCTAAGAAGTGGTTTCCTGAGCCGAGGGTCCCAAGCTCAGGTTGCCCCCTCTTCTTCGCTACGCTTGAAACTTTATCTGGGTTTGCCCCTGGCATCCGCCCCTCCTCTTCACAGTGCCTAATGTCCTCCGGCCAGCCGTATCCTTTCTCAACTAAGTATGGCACGCCCTCCCTTGTTATGCGGTCAAGCTCATTAAAGGTTAAACTAAAATCTCTTCTATGGCTTCCAAGCCCGCTTGGAACATTACGGAAGATTACTGTTGCAAGATCATTAAGCCTTGGACGAATATCCTTCTCAGAGAGATTTGTCGTTAGAAGGCGGACGCCGCAGTTGATATCGTAGCCTACGCCTCCTGGGCTAACTACGCCCTCTTCATAGTCTGTTGCTGCAACGCCGCCTATTGGAAAACCATATCCTTCATGTCCATCTGGCAGGGTTATGGAGTACTTGTATATGCCCGGCAGATAAGCGACATTTGCGCATTGCTCCAAAGTTCTATCAGTCTTCATTTTCTCAAGCAGATCATCATCTGCGAAAACCATGCCTGGGACTCGCATGCCGGGCTTGTATTTAGGTATCCGCCAAATATACTTATCCACTCTTTCTAATGGAACGCTCATTGCAGATGCACCTTGCTATTAAGTATTTAAAGGGAAAACGCTAATATAAACATAGATAGAACTCACTCACGCCGCTCATGTTTCAGCAGAAGAATGAGAGATGTTAGAAGAATTATGGACGCTATGAAGATTCCGAGAATTGCGAAGAAGGGCAATTTCGGGTTTAGGCTGAAGAGATATCCCATAACTGTTGGCGTTGGCAGATTTATAAGCGAAGACAAAGTCACCGCTATTGACAGTATTTTAGCTCTAGCCCTATTATCAACCACATCTATTTGATTTGCCAGAAAAGTTCTTGAAACTGAGAATGCGATGCTTGAGTAAACGCCCAGCATAAGCCCGGAGAGCAGAGCCATGGTTAATGATCCACTAGGTGAGTTTATGAATAGTAGCATGGCTAGAGATCCTAAACTGTAACCGGATATGAGGGTTTTTAAGTATCCGCTTCTTGAGCGAAGCCTGGGAACAACAATTAAGGCCATCATCAGGGACACTATTGAGGCGGAGAAGGGGAAGATCGAAGCTGCCTCTTCGCTTAGACCCAGCCCCTTTTCATTAACTAAATATAGCGTTACGTATGCGGAAGATGAGTTATAAAACCCAATCATGATGTTGATTAGGAGCATAGTTAAGATGGCGCGGTCCCTCTTCGCCAATAATAATGAATCTAGGTATCCTCTAAATCCTGAAAAGGTCTTATCCTCCATAAGTTTACGTCCAATTTCAGGCTCCCTTAAATAGATCTGCCTGATCACATACATTATTGCGAGCGAACATAATGCTAATGTGAAAAGCATTCTGCAACCCGCATCAGGGCCATAGATCCCAACGATGTATCCGGCTATAGGCGTAGTCAGCGATCCGGTTGTGAATATGGCGGATATGGAACCATAAATAAATGATCTAAATTTGGGCTCAGTGTCTTCAACAAGCAGGCATTCCCAAACCGAGTAGACTATGGATGCACAGCCCTCTATTATGTAGGCTAAGAGCGCATGCCATACATTTCGGCTGATAACCCAGATTGCTAGGGATGATAACCAGCATATGCTATCAAAAAGCATAAAAACCCTTTTTCTACCGAAACGGTCAGCCATATATCCGCCGAGTAACGGGAAGATTATGAGAGAGGAGTTGAATATGGTCATCAGAAAACCTATCTCTAAAGCTGAAAGTTTAATAGCTGCGCTTAAAAAAATTGGCCTATAAAAGAAAATCCAGTTTACAGGAATGCTCCAGAAGGGCTCCGTTAATATTAGCACTTTAGCGTTTCTGCCGAGTCTCCTATAGGTCTTTACCAACATGGTTTTGCCGAATTCCCCTTTTATTTAATATCCGCTGAAGTTTTAGTACAATATGGAATGTAAGGAATTTTAATAAGTTTATGGAAAGAAATGCTTGCAAGCGGATAATTTAAAGGCTGGACTAATTCATTTCATACTTTCCAATCGATTTTTATATTTTCAGGTTTGATGTACACTTTGATTAGGCTAGTCACTATTATGAGAAGCCAGACCGGGGCCATTACAAAGTAGAAAATGAGAAATTCTATAGGGTTGAAGGGGAAGCGGATCCTTCTGGCGAAAATATAGAAAATGAGGGAGGAAGCTGCCAGATTTCCAATCACAACAAAGAAGCTTTTAAGCGTCGAAATAGTTGTAGAAGTTAAAGCTGTCGGCGGCAGGAGTAGATTGGTTTTAGTTGATAATAAAATAAGTGAGATGTAAAGCATTTTTGTGGACAAATCATCCGGCATAAATAGGTTCATTATTAAAAGCGGTAAGGCTGGAAAAATAAAGAGCAGAGAGGGGATAGCAACCTCAGGGTGCTCTTTAAGAACGCGCCTAAGCAATTTAAAATGCTCTTTAAACCAGAAGGCTGCTCCAATCCCCCAGCGTTTCCTCTGGTTAAACCATTCCTTCCATGATGAAGGCACCCTAGTATAGGCGGTTACCTTATCTATAAATTTAAAGCGCGCATTATTAATGAAGGCCCTTGTCGCTATGTCCAGATCTTCACATATAACTCTCCTGAAGCCGCCGAGAGCCTCGAAGATTTCTCTCTTAATTGCAAACGCAGCACCATTAATGCCTAAGCACCGACCTATCCTACGTGAAAAATACCAGCTTGTTAAATTGAAACCTAGGTAATCATAGGATGCAATTCTAGATATAAATGAGTCTTTAATAATCCCCTTCTTAACCTCAACTATTTCAGCGCAATCCATCTCATTGGCTATCACCTCAAGGAAGCTCTCACCCTTCCCTTTAACATCTAAAAGCACGTCAGAATCAAGAAAGAGAAATATGTCGCCAGTTGACTCATTAACGATCTCATTTAAGACGTTTGCCTTACCTTTCCTTTTACCGTTAAATATGAAGTGAACTTTATCGGAGAATTTTTTGGAGACATCAAGGCTTCTCTGGGTGGGCTCATCTACAACAACAAGTATCTCTTTATTTTCATATGGATCATTAAGGAGGCAAGTAAGTAAGGGCTCTAGAAAGCATGATTCTTTATAAACCGGTATGAAAACGCTTATTTTATGCGGCATATCACATCATATGTTTAAATGACCGATATTTCTGATTTTCGGTAATATCGCTTAAAAATTCGATTCCAACAGCGAGTGGAGATGTCTCCTGTGGAATTTTTTCTCTGTTTGGGAGAGTTAAGGTTGACACTCTCCACGGCTGAAGCCGGGGGATTCTCGCTTCTGGTAATGCTTCGCGGCTCAGAGACCCGTCGGTTGCCGCCTCATCTTTCACGGCTCACATCTTCGAAGCGAGGGGTGCACCACCCCGTTAGCACGACCCAACCAACCCATCGCTCGCCCATCCGATTGGAGGGTCATCTATCGGCACCCTCAAGGGTACTGCGTCTTATCTAGCCCTTCAAGCCCAAGCTAGACCCCTCAGCTGCCGACAAGAAAAAGTATTATTAAGGAGGCATTTTTAAACCTATCGACAATTCATCCCAGAACTAAAGTTCTAGGCAGTTCTAGGCTTTCACACTAGGCTTTCACACTAGAACTGGAATTTCATGTAATTAGTGGCTAAAGAATGCGAGATCCTAAAGGAGCTGGCGGCCTACGCCCTGCAGCTGTGAACCTAAAAGCTCATTGAAGCTTGCTTCGAGCATGTCTGTCTGCATATAGAGTGACATAATACTCTTTGGGAAGCGGAAATAGTATATGGAAACTGGGGAAGATACGCGGAAATTGGGAAAACAGTTAAATCTTTTTATTAACACTATTCTTGTGAATAAACGCTGAGGTATGAAGCATGGTGATTAAAGCGTACGTGCTCTTCAAAGTGAATTCTGGAACCGAAAAAGATGTTTGTAGAAAAATCGTTGATCTAGACAATGTTCTAGACGCCAGCATCATCTACGGTGAATACGACATAATTGCAAGGGTTACTGTGCAAGAACTTAGCCAATTAAACGAGTTTCTAGATAATGTCAGAGGTAATCCAAGCGTAATATTAACATCAACGATGATAGTTGCGCAGGAATATAAAGGTAGGAATAAGCGGGAAAATGTGAACGCTGGGGTAAGAACCAAATGAAATAAGCCGCATATTTTAACTATCGCCATCAATGGCCTGCAAAATATCCTTATAAATTTGAGCGCAGCAGACCCGTGAGAAGCGCATACTTAAGTCTAATTCTTCAGCTCTACGTATAGCTTCGGGGCTTGGAAAAGCTATCGCATTAATTCCAGCCTCAACGGCCAGCAAATCCGTTATTGACCTATACTTGCCTTTCGGCCTTGCGCAGCCAAGGGCAATAGGCACATGAGGCATAACTAAGCGTGCTTGAAACAGAATCTCAATAAATGATTCAGGCGAGGGTGGCTTAATAAGCTCCATTGCCGTGCCTTTAATTGGAAAGAAAATTATCAGTATTAGGGCTAAGGGATTATACCTTGAGATGAGTTCTAAAGCCCTAATTTCACCCTTTATTGTACCATAATGAAGCCCGATGAGTACATGAGGTGTAAAGGGTATCCCTGACTTCTTCAAGGCATCTAGGGATTTAGCATAATGGTCTAATGATGCATTAAGGTGGTATATCTCCCTAATAGTTTCTTCTGAGCCTACTATGTCAATCGATACAGCGTCAACGCCGGCATCTCTAAGTCTCTTAGCATTCTCTAAATTGATTAGTCCACTGTGGACGACGATTGTGAGCCCGAGCTTTTTCTTAATCTCACTTATAGCATCCGCAAATTTAGCTATAGGCACGGAGCCGTCCGGCAGACATCCACCACTTATCAAGCAGCCCACCGCACCAGCCTTCTTAATCTCGCTACAAACCTCTATAAGTCTCCGCGGAGTCTGCGCATGAATCATTGTTTCAAGAATTTTACCGCCACAATGGCTACAGTTTAAAGCGCAGTATGTACCCGTGACCGATATTGATGGAAAACTCGTCAGCGATGACTTGAAATATTCATTATCATAGTAGACGAAGCTGGGCGCATAAAAATGGATTCGCTTACCAAACTTTTCCCAGCTTATTTCACGCGCTAGGCGAATCTTATCCTTCATTTCTTCAGGAAACGATTTCAGTATTTCCAATGTCTATCCCCGATGGATCCAGATTTAACGGAAATCAGGTTTCATCAATATGTTTTTCAAAGTTTTATTTGCGAAATTATCTTACGATGGCGCAATATATATAACTTCTTGCTGTTAATTTTGTGGGGGTGGATGGGGTTGGCGTGTTTTTCCGGTGGGCGGGATGCTGCCCTATCTATTTTTGTGGCCGCTCTTATATTTTCTGGTAGTGTTGTTTATGCTGCCTTTATGGTTCAGGGTGCTGGTAGGGGTGTTTATGTTAGGTTTGTTGATGAGTTGGATAGGCCTTTAAGCGGTGTGGATGTTTATGTTCAGGTTTGGGCTGTTGACCCAAACGTGGTTCCGTCTACGGTTGACGTTTATTGTGGTAGGCTTATGGGAAGTGAATTGTTTATAAGCGCTGGGAACAGCGCCTTCAGAAGGGTTCTGGAAGGCTGGAATGGGCTATACCTGAAGGACAGCGAGTACGAAACCTTCCTAGGAGTATTCATCTGAGTAATTATGGGCGATAGGGTTCTCTCGTATCCGCTAGTGGTGGTCAGCTACAATCCGCTTTTGGCTTCGAAGAGCATAATATATAGGAGCATTATGATGAATGTGTACTCGATGAGCTCTAAGGGTTTAATGCCCGAGTGGGTTAGGGAGGCTGAGGCTATGGGGGCTGTGGAGCCAGCGGCATCGCCTCCAACATACATGTACATTCGCGATAACCAGCTCTCATGGGAGTCGGGAACCTACGTAGAAGTACCAATACTAATAGTACATAATGACTACGCATATAGTGGCGTAATCGGGGCATCAATAGGTATTCTCACTAGTTTTAAGGTTGGTTGCAGGTTATCCGCAGGTTATGGAGTAAATATAAGAAGCAAGTTGCTCAATGCGACGATACCTTCGCCGATAAAATTTACGATATCTAATCCGGTTAGGAGCGGATACTACAGCTTCTCTGAGAACTTAATCGTCCCCTCTGGGATGAAGCGTTATGTTTGGATTGGTGCCAAGGTTGCCCATATCCACTATAGGGAGGCATTTGCATATCCAGACACTGGCGAGGTAATATATTATACTGGTAATGAAATGATGCTGGACTACATATACGATTTTCAGGTTAGTGGAAACACGATCAACGGCGGTGTTAAGGACGGTTCGCCGCCATGTGAAAGCCTCATATTTGGTGGAACGGTTGAGGAGAATCTTGTTGTAAGTGGCACCGTTCTAAGCGACGGTGATCTAGACGTGGATGAGAGTGTACAGTTCAGCCAGATCCTTAATTGCTACGATGTATACGATGTTGATTCCGAGATAGGGCTGCCGATTGGGGCGATCATAGCCCTACTGTCGAATGCTCTGGGCTTTACAGGTTCAGTTGCCACCGTTATAACGGCTGTCTTATCGGGGATAGCTCCATCCCTATCGAACATAGACTCAGCAAACGCCTTCATACTTGGTAATTTAAGGAATTGGGAGCGGGAGGGCACTACTGGCTATGATACTTATGAGATCATATATTGCAGGGCCAGCAAATATCAGTATCAGGCGCCAAATAACCAATACTTTAAGGTTCCAGTCGGCATATACTTCAGATGCGCATGAAAAATACCCAGTAAAACCATAACAAACAAATAAGAAATTTAGAAAGAAAAGTATAATAACCCTCTTTTTTCTTTTTCGGAGAATTATGAAATCTTTTGGGAAGACTCTGAAATATTTAAGAGAAGAGTAATAGAGAAGCCAGAGTGAGAACTTGCTTATTGAAGACTTGATAGCCTATAATTTAATTGCGAAATTTGCTAAGAGAGTTTATGGTGCTATTTATCAATTTCTTCCTCTATTCTAACTGCTGTTTCAAGTTCTCTAAGACTTTTTATGCCAACAGAAACGGAATGCACATATGGAATCTTAAATGCGTATCTTAAGGACTCTTCAGCCCTATCTGCAAGCCTACCTCTAGCTAAAGCCTTCATGAGGTAGACTCCCTTCCCCAAATCATAAAGTCTCTTAACCGCTGAGTGCATAAGCTGCAGGTTCTTTTCCCTGATATTGAGCCCCTCAATATTTAGAACTGTCAGCACAACATCCACCTCTGGGGCATCAGCCAAGGCTAAGGCTATTTCCGCTGAGTGCGTTGAAACCCCCACTGCACTTATGATCCCTCTTCTCTTAGACTCTAAGAGAAAATCCAGCACACTCTTTCTAGCATTAAAGTCTTCAAGCGTATCAACGGCGTGAAGCATAAATATGTCCAAGTAGTCAGATCCAATTTCGTGCAGAGCAGCCTCAAGATCTCTTTCAGCTCCATCCACATCTCCACCGTAAGTCTTGCTGGTAATTACAACTTTGCTTCTATCAATCACTTTAGTGGCTTCTCTAATTGCTGGGTATGAACCATAACTCTCAGAAGAATCCCAAAAATTAACTCCGAGGCTGAAGCCTCTAAGCAGTATATCGCAGCCTAAAGATGAACGCCCATAAATACTAGCATAATCGGTGCCCATGCAGAGCCTTGAAACTCTGAGGCCAGTTTTGCCTAGGGATACTAGACGCAACTTCGACCCTCAACTCATGTAAACATGTGTACAGTTATATGTTTTTGGGAGAAAACGTTCCTTATTGAAGCTAATTTTTTTTCTCCCTAATGATATGCCGACCAAAATTTAGGAGTTAACCTTCATTTCCTAATAGAAACTAATATAATCATGTCTCTCTCTAATCCGACGAAAACATCATTCATGTAATACCGGATTAGAAATTCCTGCTTAACTGTTCCAGCCTCAGATGCAACCCAATAATTGCCAGTTATATTAACCTTCATGACCATTTCATCAACCAACGTAATTTCTTCCCGGCTATACTCTATTTTAGCGCAGAAGTATGTGTTTCCATCCTCTGCAACAATATTTTCAAAAGCCTTCACATGATTTTCTTCAATTATTTCACCATAATACACAGTTCCCTCAACTGTTAAAGTGAAATTACCCCGATGGCTCCAACTTTTATCTCTAGTTAATGGATATGGAGGTTCAGGTATAGGCTCCTCATACACGCATTCCCTACCGTCTGAAACCCATTTCTCTAAGGCTCCATCCTCAGTGAGATAGTAATGAATCGTCTGATTCGCCCTCTCAACAATTATTTCCCTCTCACTATTCTTAAGCCACCTAAATGTAAACTCGTTACCGTCAACCTTCTCCCTAAAAATCTTCTCAGTCCCAACAGGCAAATCCGGCCTAGTAATCTTCTCCTCCACAGCCTCCTCCTCTTTTTCCGGAATCTGAATGCTTACATTTGCAATAAGAGAAGCCATATTAACTAAGAACTTATAATTGTCCTCAACGTAGCAGTAGGGCTCCATCAAAAATGTTAAGTCTCCAACGGCTATTACATTGCCATTCCCACGTCTAACAGCGGCTACTACAGCGTATTCATCCGCTCTTTCCGCAACCGAAGAATATGTTCCGCTTGATGCCCACGCAATGCCTTTATCAGCAGAATATATTCCGGACGCTGTGAAGAGAACTAGCGAATTTAAACCTTGGGTTAATGCATGATTGCCAAAATTTTCAATGTAAATGTTTCTATATATCCCAAAATATTTAGCTTCATTGTAAAGGTAACCCTTAGCGAAGGACAGCCCAAATTTCGTGGACAGCGAATTTATCGGAGCAATTATCTCCGACCTAAGCCCCTCAAATCCTATATATTCCCATGCTGGATCAAAGAAAAGCAGCAATAAACCTCCCCTCCCCACAAATTTTTCAATGGTATCCACCTCACCGGTTGAATATGGAATTGTTGGGGAAGACACGATGAGTGCCGACGCATTCTCTAGCCTAGAAGACACAGCGCTCCATGAATATGCAAAACTCACACTAACATTCATTTTCGCCAATTCAAATATTAGTTTATCCAGCACCCACCAAGACACCTGATTTCCATGCGAAACATCGACTACAATGTTTCCTCCACTAGTAGGTAATGTAACATTAAACTGCAATGAATAAGCAGATTGGGAAGATGAAAGTAGGGCTTCCGGGGGCAAATAAATATAGTGTATAGCTGGAGGCGGATGAAGGGCATTTAACATATCCATAGTTAACGTGCCAGCATTCATTAATGTGTAGTTCCCGAGTCCTGTCTGAAACAGCGAGCCCTGCGTGATTCCCGGCTTAATCTCAACAACCTCGTATCTTGTTAGATTGGCTCTTTGAGCAGCTGTTTCTATAGCTTTTTGCAGGGAACCTACCTCATCAACCAAGCCTAGTTCCAGGGCTTCAATCCCAAGATATATGAGCGCCCTCTTAAGATGAATTTGAGGAATCTTTAGTTTATCACCTCGATTCCTTTCAATGGCTGAGAGAAAATTGTCTAGTGCTCGGCTTAAATTGAATGGAAAGAGAAGCCGCGAGAAACCAGTCCATTTATATGCACCGGTTTCTATGGAAACCTCAGAAGGCACCAGTATTGGAGGCATGGAAGCTTTTACGCCCACATTTCCCACCATAGATGTTGGATGAACAAAGATGTAGTCGGCTGCAACAGCAATATAATAGCCTCCTGAAAGAGCTGAAACAATCGAAGCCACCAAGGGCTTCTTCTTCCCAAGCGTCAGAAGATCAAGATAAATCTGCTCAACATAGTCCGCGTAGCCTCCGCCGGAATCAATAACTACAACAACAGCTTTAATGCTATCATTAAAAATCGCTTGGTCTATAACATCAAGATAACGCTTCACAACGCTGGGCTCCTCTATATAACCCTCAATCCTTATAACGCCTATAATGTCCCTTCTAGGGTACACGGGTGTGATCCTAAGATAAAATGCGTAGCCAGCCAGCAGAATGAGAACCATAGCAAGCAGCGCTATGGCTATAATCCTTCTCTCCTCAATTTTGGATCTGAACAACTTAGTATATCCCACCCTCAATTCTACTAATTTAACAGAGAGAACCCCTTTTGCTTAAATCATTAATAAAATTGAAAGCATGTTACAATATTTAAATCTTATTCGCCAAGTTTACTAACACTCGACTGAAGAACCTACTAATGAATAAATACTGCAATACGCGTTCAATTTGACTTTATAACCTTAAGCGTTTGCTTATAATATCTTGCTGGTTCGTAGGTTAAGGTTATCTGATGAAAAATCTCATTTTTCGCCTCAACCCTCTCTAATTTTCCCTCAACATAGATTATTTCATCCTTCCAAGCCTGCATTCTAAACTCTTCAACAAATGAGATTACTCTCCTAACGTCATCAACCCTTGGGCCCTCAAGAACATCTATAATTTCGATTGGATATATCGACGGCATAAATGCGTTTTCGTCATCATTTAAAACTCTCGCCTTAGCCTTGATCCATCCTTCATTAGATATCTCATATGCTTCCCCGTACTTATTGTATATTTCATTCCATTCCCGAACAGGCTCAAACTCAACCTTAATCCGTCTTCTTGTGTAATTGCTTTCAAAAACCGCATATATCATCTTTCTACGCTGATGCCACAGAAACTCTTTAGATGAATAATTTTCGAAACGCCATCTCTTTCCTTTAATAGCATCTTCATTTATAAACTCGTTTCTAAGATTAGATCCAGGTTCATTATAGATTTCCTCCAAAGTTTCTTGCAGGATTCCTAAATTCTTCTTTCCGTAGATTATTAAATCTATGTCTGAAAACGATGGATAATAGAAATCATGAAGCATGGAGCCAAATACGCCGAAATTCTCCGCCCTGAGACTTGAAGCCGAAAGAATTAACCTAAGAACCTTCTGAAGCGAAATAGTTAACTCGTCATCAGGCTCTTTCAGAAGCAGAGCACGCAGTTTCTTTTTCGGCTTTCTAACCTCCGCTATTAAATCATTTTTAACTCCAATAAGCTTCCTCTGAAGCGGCTTATAATAAATAGTGTATTTCGGAAATTTTTCAAGGATAAACTTTATTCCCTCATCGGCGTAAAACTTATAGAAGACTTTTAGGCCATTAGTTCTAAATGCCCTAGGATCATCTGAAATATAGATGCTGCTCGGTGCGTATTCTGCATCACATATATAACCTCCTGGGGGATGAGAGTAGCCGTAAACCCGAAAAATTATTCCCTCGCTGGAAACTATTGCATCTCTATCCCTTAACCTTAGACTAGATTCAACCATTTTATTTCACGGGCCACATGTACTCATTTTCTAAGATCCCGGTTCCAATAACAACTTGATAATGAGTTTTCCCGGTCTCAGCATTCTTAACGTGCTCGAGCATCCCGGAAACTTCGACTTTCTGCCATTTTTTCGCTATATTTCTGTATGCGCCAATCATGGAAACCACGTATGACGGTTTTTCCTCAACATCAGATTCGCTGTTTAGAGGGTTATAATCGCCTATTTTATATATTGCCGGCCTAAACATTGCTTCACAATCATCAAGTATTTTACACTGAAACTTCACTGGCTTTAATATCACATAAGTATTCTCTCCATATTTCACATTTACTTCCTCAAAAGTTCTAACGGCATTATATACGAAGACTTTCCCCTTAAAGATCCCTCTATGCCTCCTAATCCTGTCGAGGGCGCTGGTGAAAACATACTTTAATTCGCCCATAGCAACGAGCTTTTCAATGGTCCTCTCAACCTTCCTAAAGTTTTCAGCGCCGTAAACCACTATGTCTATATCTGAAAGGTTCGAATGCATGCCTAAGGCTATTGAGCCGTGAATTCCGAAGAAGTCAAAGTCAACATTAGCTTCAAAGGAAAGCATTAAAATTAGCTCTAAGGCAAGGTTTTCCATTTCATCCCTCCTTAATTGCGACTTAATCCTTTTAAGGCAGTCTCCTGGAATAAAGATCTCCCTTACATGAGTTAATGGGACGCTTATAATCTCCTTCATTCTGTATGGACAGAAATACAGGTAATGGTTGAAGTTTCTCTTCAGAGCTTTAATTAGAAGCCTATAATTTCTTGCCGTATAAAGCTCTTCAGGTCTGTGGAGAATTACATCTCTGAAGTTCCAGGTTCTACAAAGGTAGCTTATTGGAAAAAGGCTCACATGCTCCGATGGCATATACTTTAGAAAAGCAAATGCTCTCTCAGGCGGATGCTCATACCCAAAAGTGTAAAATATAAAACCCTCCCTTGTGAACACTATGTCCCCATCTCTAGGTTTCCAGCAGTCCATCCAGCATCATCGCCTGCATCAGTAATAAATAAATCTGCGGAAAATAGCGATAATCTTTTTCCCCAAGCAACCCAAGCCTCTTGAGCGTTTCATTCCTAGGAACCCTGTTTTCATCCCATCCCCTAACCGCATAATACTCATTTAACATTGAACTCATCTCAAAACTATTTAAGTCTTTTTTGACTATGTTTTGGTATGGAGTTTCTTGAGCTTTCTGATGGTGAGTGGGGGTTCATTAGGTCTTTGCTGCCTCCTAAGGCTAGGGTTGGTAGGCTCTGGGGCTGATGATGGGATGACGATAAACGGCATTCTGTACGTCTTGACTACTGGATGCTGATGGATGGATATGCCTATTCGCTATGGCTCATATAAGACTGCTTGGAGGAGGCTTAGGCGATGGCAGGGGGAGGGCGTATGGGATAGAGTATTCAGGGCTTTATCATCCATGAGGGAGCATGGTAGGGTATGCGTTGATAGCTCGACTGTTGAGGCTAAAAAGGGGGGAGAAATGATAGGTTATGATGGCTTCAAGCATAGGAAGGGCTTGAAGATACATGTATGTGTGGATGAGTATTCTATGCCTCTAAGCATATCTTTGGGTGCTGGAAATGAGCATGATTCGAAGCGTATAGATGAGTTATTGGAGGGCTTAGAGAAGCCTCCAAAGGAGCTTTATGCTGACTCAGCA
>CALKGV010000096.1 GCA_938091805.1 uncultured archaeon
AGCCTTGATGGTTGTGCTGTCGACAGCAACCCTATCCAAGCTTAATCTGTCCGTTGAATAGCCCTTAACCATCAAGGATTTAAGTATTCGCGTCCACGCACCAAGCTCCTGCCACCTCTTAAGCCTCCTAGAAGCCGTCGAGTAATGCCCATACCTAACAGGCATATCCATCCACCTACAGCCAGTAACAAGCACGTAGAGAACACCATTCAACACACGCCTATCATCAACCCCAGAGCCTACCAACCCTAGCCTTAGGAGGAAGCAAAGACCTAATAAGCTTCCATTCCCCATCACTAAGCTCACGAAACTCCATGTAGAAGGCATAAAAGAGGAAAACTTAAATAGTTTTGCAATGAGTTCATATAAAATTGAAAAGATGCTAGCTTAGGTTTTAAACATTGTTTATTCCACCAGTAATTGCATATTTTTGAAATTAATCTTCTCAATTTCTAGGATGTTCTTTATGAAGTTGAATATTTTTGTTCTTGTCTCCCTTGCTAAGTTTGGGTACCAAATTGGCGACGCTATTACTAGGCCTCTCCAAGCATAGAATGGCTGTATAACTGTTAGGATTTCCTCGTCTCCTGTTTTGTCCAGATAGTTTTCCCAGAAGGTTTCAAACAGTTTCTTGAATGGGTCTTTTATTTCGCCGTATGCCTGAAGCGAATAGAACAGGTAGTTTATTGTTATAGCCGCCACATCGTCCGCTGGCTCGCCCCATTCGCCTCTGCTTCTATCTAGGGCTGTGAAGTCTGTTCCCTCGCGGAAGAGTATGTTCCACGGGTGGAAGTCTCCGTGAACCCTTGAGCATCTGTGGGCTTTCTTCTTGAGCTTCCAGCGCCACTCAACGCATCTCCGCTCAATCTCCATTAGAGTCTTCTCGTCAGCGTAATCCAGCCCAGAAGGGTAGCTGTCTATTAAGCCCATTATGCATTCCCCATGCCCCACAAGATCCCTAACACGCCTGACATAAAGATGCTCCAGCCCAGCGCCCTTAACCGAGTGGACCTCAACAAGGTAATCGGAAAGCGCCAAGCAGCGCTTAACATCTAGGCTTGATAATTCACCACGGGCTTTTATCGCCTCCAGATCCAAGTAATATGGTTTACCCTCAACGTACTCGGTCACTATAAAGAATTCTCTGCAGTCCCCAAGCGACTTAAGAGCGCCGCCAGCTGTGAATGCTCCAGCATCAACCGACCTAACATGCCTTGGGAGATTGTTGAAAGCCGAGTGCTGCCAGAGCAATATCTGCGCTCTATCAGAGAAATGCTCATGCCCAAAGCCGCCGGGCCTAATGGTCTCAAGAACAACCCTCTTAACCTCGCCGTTAACAGAGACCTCAATCATGTATGGGACACCATATCCGAAGCCTTTCAGCTCTTCACCGCTCTTCTCCCGCCCAGAAGTCAACTCCAAAACCCTCAGAACCTCAGTGTTAGGTCCATAAACTTCGCAGAAATACTTCTTCAAGCTCTCCAAACCGGCCAAGGTTATTCCCATCGAAATTATCCTCCATAATAATATATTACTTAAAAACTTAAAGCCCTGATCTATACATGGAGAAGAACTCATTAAGTCTAATGATTCTTAAACCTAAAACCTCCATGTACTTCTTAACCGATTCCTTAAGCAAATGTCTATCTTCAGTTAGCATGCTTCTAGATTGTAGCACAGCCACTGCTAGATTTACGGCATCTGAAGCATATAGATCTAAGTCTATTTCCAAATCTTTCGCCTTATCTAAAAGGTTAAATAAAGATATAACTTTAATAAGACCTGCCTCAGCCATTTCTTTGAGCGTGTCATAAGTCTGAATGATTTTTGCTTTAGGGTAATTTGATTTTACAAGGGCTCTGACAACTTCCAAATAAGCCCACTCAGATATTACTGGAATAATTCTCATTGAAAGAACTTCATCGCGAAGCATTAATGCCTCCCTTTCGTATTCCTCACCCACCTTAAACCATTTCACCATCACTGAAGAATCAATACATATCTCCGCACTCAATTTTCATCCTCTTCCTCATGAGAGGCAATAACCATTTCCGTTAAGCTTGGCGCTTCTACCGTGCCCTCTCTAATATCATCAAGCCTTCTTCTAAGTTCCTCAGCCTTGTAAGATTTTATTAGCAGCTGTAGCGCCTTTAAAAAGGCTTCAGTCTTGCTGCTAAAATAACCTTTCTCAACAAGGCCTTCTACTTCCTTAACGATTCTTTCATCAATCTTAAGGTTTACTTGAACTCTAGCCATTTTATCTACCTCAAAAATAAAGATGAAAGAGGTAGTTAAAAACTTTATCTAACGGTTAGATAAAGGGGGAAGTTAACCCAGTAACTAAAGATTTCAGGAGAAGCCAGACGCCAAAAACCCTACAGCTTGAGTTGCCTAAAATCGCAGTTTTAAAAATTTAGAAAGAGGAAGTTTCGGCAATTCTTATTTATTCCTAAACGATTAAAAGTGAGTTTAGTTTTGGAGGGACATTTCATGGATCTCGCGATATTAGGCGGAACAATCGTTACAATGGGGAGTAGGGGCATCATACGTGACGGCGCGGTGGTAGTGGAGAGTGACACTATAATTGATGTTGGAAGAAGCGATGAGATTAAGCGTAAGTATCCGAGATACGAGAGGATCGACGCTGGTGGAAAAATCGTTATACCCGGCTTAATCAATGCGCATCAGCATGCGGCCATGAGCTTGTTAAGAGGGTATGCGGATGACTATCCCTTGAGGGAGTGGCTTGAGAATTGGGTTTGGCCTTTTGAGAGGCATATGACTGGATACGACATTTATATCGGCGCTCTTCTGACAGCCGTTGAGTCGATTATGGGTGGAACAACAACTATTAACACAATGTATCATTACCTTGAAGATTATAATGAAGCTATGGCTTTTGCCGAGGTTGGGCTGCGCGGCATAATAGGGCATGTCTGCTTCTCATGGCGTAAAGATCATGATAGGAAAGCCTTAGAGGAATTGGCTAGAAAGTGGCATGGAAAGGTTAATGGAACAATACGCGTCAGCATTGATCCACATGCGCCCTACACTGTTGATCCGGAGTACATGAGGGAGCTTAGAGCCATAACATCAGACTTAAATGAAAAGTATGCCTCAAGCAGTAAGCCAATAATCTGGCACACGCATTTAGCCGAAACGGAGGATGAAGCCCGAAAAACTGAGGAGTCCTTCGGGGTCGCCGTCAAAAACGGCATAGTTGACTACATGAGCTCTCTTGGGGTTCTAGGCGGAGATGTTGTAGCAGCCCACTGCGTCCACCTAACGAGGAGGGACATAGAAACCCTAAAGATGAGAAATGTTAAAGTTGCTCACAACCCTATTTCAAACCTTAAGTTAGCCTCAGGCGTAAGCCCGGTTCCGGAACTGCTAAATTCAGATGTAACAGTCGCTTTAGGAACGGATAGCCCATGCTCCAATAACTCAGCCGACATGTTTGAGGTTATGAAGTTCACAGCTCTGCTGCATAAGGGCGTCAATAGGAACCCAACGCTGCTTCCAGCGGAGCAAGTTTTAAGGATGGCGACGATAGATGGCGCTAAAGCGCTTTCATGGGATCATGAAATAGGCTCAATAGAAGCCGGAAAGAAGGCGGACCTAGCCATATTGAACTTCAAGAAGCCTCATCTCTATCCACTATATAGCGAAGTAAGCCACCTGATCTATGCGGTTAAAGCATCAGATGTTGAAACAGTCATAATTAATGGGCGGATCATCATGGAGGATAGAGAGATAAAAACCGTTAGGGTTGAGGAGGTTATGGAGGGAGCTGAAAAGGCTAGGGAGAAATTGCTGGAGCGCCTGCATTCGCATTAAAGATGTTTCATCGCCCGCATTCCGCAAGGAGCCTTATGCAGAAATCTAGAACTTTTCTAGCATATTCTAAAGCTTCCTCGGCATCTAATAAACTGTACAATTGATCCGGCGGTGTACCAGTCTCTTCATCACCATACATGCTCGGCTCCCTCTCTCTCCTAAGTTTCCTAGAGATTGATGCAACCTCATCTATTTTGTCTCTGAACCACTGGGGGAAAAGATCTCTATGCCTCTTAAGTACCGGTCCAACATCGTGCCATTTAGGCGGCTCTATAGCCAGCAGCCTCAAAGTTCCCTTTAGGGCTAACTCAACTGACTCTTGACTCTGTCGTATAGTGTAGGCGTGATTTCCAGTTTTTAGGGCTTCTTGAGCATGCTTTATCCTTTCCTCAGCCTGCCTCAAATAGGACCTAGCCATCTCAAGATTATTCAATTTCCACAACCTCCCCAAACTTTATGTCCGGCTTAAGTATCCAATACCATCTATTGCCAACCCATATTCTTCTAGCACCTAGCTCACTAAGCCTCCATCTAAGCCTATCTATAACCTTACTGAAGAAGCCGTCTTTATCATAGAGTATAATCGCATCCTCCACCATGTCAAGGTATATAGGCCTGATTCTTGAAGCTTCCTCAACAGATAGAATTACAGGCGAGAAATCTGTGCGGAAGCTTTTATCCCAAAAATCGTTAATTATTGGCTCAAGGGGCTTTTCAATCTCGAGGAACAATTCCTGACGTTTTATGCGGCTTTTAGGCAGAGAGTCAGCAACTATAAGAATGTCTATGTCGCTGTCTCTTTTAGGAGAGCCACGTGCAACGCTACCGTAAACTACAACTGAAATAAGTTTATCGCCCAATCTCGCCAGAATAAGCTCGAGAAGCCTCTCGAGAAGGAATTTATAAGGTTCCTTTATAGTTTCCAAGCGCAAATTCTTTCACAAATAAATATACGGTTGGAGCTTGCTTAAATTAATGTCTCCATGAAACATGGAAGC
The DNA here is from genome assembly GCA_938091805.1 of uncultured archaeon. Taxonomy (GTDB): domain Archaea; phylum Thermoproteota; class Bathyarchaeia; order Bathyarchaeales; family DTEX01; genus DTEX01. Next base: position 4,836 of record CALKGV010000096.1, read on the forward strand.
TCCCTAAGGATAGCGGAAAACCCCGTAAAAACTCTTTATTGTTAGCTTGTTTCCTCCGCTGCTTCTTTCACATGCGCCGATCACTTTGGCTTCTAAACCGAATTTTTCAGAGAAACTAATTATATCATCAGCCACTTCCGGCTTCGTAGTAATTTCAAAGCCGACCCCCATATTGTAATTTTCAAACATCGCCCTCCAAGACTCGTTTGATTCCCGCTGAATTAAGAGGAAAATCGGGTCCGGCTTAAATAAATCACTCTTAATGTAATGTATGTTTCTGCCTATTTGCAAGCACTTTGTTTGACCGCCGCCAGTATTGTGCACCATGCCGGAAATATACGCGCTAAACCGCTCAATTATTTTCAGGATTACTGGAGCATAAAACCTTGTAGGTGAAAGTAGCGCTTCGCCAACACTCATGCCCAGATCATCCACGTACTCATCGAATTTAAATCTACCATAATAGGTTCTTCCGCTATCAGATGGTTCAAGGATCTCAGGGTACTTCTCCTGGTAACTTTTATGCATAAGGCATAGGCGCGCTAAAGTTAGGCCATTGCACATTATGCCGCTGTTCTCTTTGCTTTCATATTTCGTCTTTCCACCGCTTCTAAAGCCTATGATTAAGTCGCCCGGCTCGATTTCTACGCCAGTTAAGGCTTCAGACAGCTTTACACGTCCATTCATCGCCACTGCGATATCCAATGTTCTGATCTGATCTGGGAGATCTGCTGTTTCTCCGCCTGAGAAAAGAACCTTTATGCCTTGTCCCTCTAAAACTTCCAGGCTTTCTTTGAAACCCAGGCTTAAAGCTCTTAAGGCTTCAATTTTATTAACCCTAAATGGATTTATTGCTACATAATCCACAAAATTTATCGGCAGCGCTCTAACGCAGATGATATCATCTATATTCATGGCTAATGCATCTTGAGCCAGCCCCTTAAACCAGCTTATATCTCCAGTTTCCTTCCAATGAAGATATGCTTGAACAGGTTTGCTGCCGATGCTATCCATATGCGTCACTATCCCATATTCGGGAGCATAGGGGTCCTCGCTTATGACGCAGAAGGCATTTGGGAAAAGATTACTCAGAATGCCCCTGAAGGTTTCTATGCCCCTCTTTTTAACATCGACGCCGGATTCAGCATACTTCGTTCCCAATCGAAATCACCAGGGCAATCATGATAAAATATGGTCACTGGCAAATAAAGGTTAAAAATTAAAAAATAATGGAGATTTTATAGTTCAATTACAGCGGCTATACGTGATCGGAAGCCCACTTCTATTTGTACAATTCTTCTACGATCTTCATTCTCCACTTTTCACTTTCAAGGCTGCGAAGCTTATATGTTTCCTCCGGCGGCAGCGGAATCGGCCCGCCTAAAATTTTAGCGATTAAAATCATTCTGGCGAAATCCTCTAACAGCTCCATTCTTTGGAAGGCTTGTTCGAGGTTTGCGCCAAGCGTAATCGCCCCGTGATTCTTCATCAGAAGCGCATTTGCCTCCTTAAGCGATTCAGCGACAATCTTAGCGTAATCTATGGTTGTAGGCGTCGCGTAATCCATTAATGGTATATGCCCAATCTGTATTATAACCTCGGTGAATGTGGGGATGTCTAGAGAGATGCCGGCGCATGCAAACCCGCCGCATATGGGTGGGTGAGCGTGAACTATGGCGTTAACTTCAGGTCTGCTCTCATAGATCATTAAATGCCACGGTGCGTCGCTTGAGGGTGGATATTTCCCCTCAAGAACCTCGCCCTTAAGGTTCAATTTAACCACATGTTCAGGCACCATGTCAGCCAACGAGAAGCCGCTTGGCTTAATTAGAACCTCATTTTTAGTTGTCCTAGCGCTTATGCTCCCCCCCGCACCGCTTGTCAGATGCCTATCGTAAAGTTTCCTTCCAATTCTGCAGAGTTCTTCTCGAATTTTAGCCTCTTCTCCAATCAAACTTTTTCACCGCATTGAGGACTAAACGAGATTATACAGCTCCCTGTAAATCTCCTTAATCCTCTCATAGAGCCTTAGATATGTCTCGTAATATTTATCGTAGATTTTAGATGCCTCCGGATCGGGCTCCTGGATCCCTGCCGCCTTAATCCAGTCATTTATAACCTCATAGCCTTTAAGAACCCCTGTTCCAACGCCGCTTAGGAGAGCGTCGCCAAGCGGTGTGCCGGGGCTCTCAGCAACATATACTAGCGGAAACTTTGTTACGTCAGCGAATATTTTTCGCCACAGCGGGGACTTCGCTCCGCCATCAACGATTCCCATTTTAGGTTTAAGCGGGATATTAGCTGCTTTAGCGGTTTCAATATTGTGGCGCAGCGCATAGGCGGCGCCCTCCATCAGCGCCCTAAATATATGCGCTCTTGTATGCGTTAATGTTAAGCCGATTATAAGCCCCTTAGAGTATGGATCCCATATCGGCGTCCTCTCCCCCATGAAGTATGGTAGAACTATCAGCCCATCCGATCCCGGTGGAACTTTCTCAGCTTCAAGATCTAACACTTTATATGGGCTTAGACCAATCTGTTTTCCAAGCGAAACCTCAATTTGCCCGAATTGATCTCTGAACCACCTCAGCATGCCGCCTGATGTGGCTGATCCGCCGAATGTGTAGATTTTTTCTCTGTCATACGCTACATGCGGGTAATTGATCAATCTTGGTGTTAGTCTCAGTTCGTCTTGAATGACGCTCCAGCATGTTGATGTGCCAACCATCGCTGAGTGATCCCCATCCCCTAGGCATCCGAGGCTTAAGGCTGCAACTGGCGCGTCAACGCCGCCGGCGCATACAGGCGTTCCCCTCTTCAGCCCGCTGAGTTTACTCCCCTCCTGAGTTACTTCACCCACGACAATTTTTGACTCAACTATTTTCTCCGGGAAAAAGCTGCGTGGTATGCCCATCTCCTCCATCAGATGCTCGGACCAGTCCCTCTTATGTATGTCAAATATTCCACCGTAGTTTCCAGCCGAAGAATAATCTATGCAAACTACGCCGGTTAGGCGGTATACGCAGTAGCCGTAGGTGGTCACCAGCTGCCGGGTTCGCTCCCATGTTTTAGGCTCCTTGAACCTAAGCCAGAGCATTTTTGTGAAGCCAAAATATGTGTCTATTGTGTTGCCGGTAATTCTGAAAATCTCCTCCTCACCTATGTTCTTCTTCACCCATTCAACTTCCTCAACTGCTCTCCTATCCATCCATATGAGGCATGGTCTTATGGGCTCCATGTTTTCATCGCACGGCACCCCTGAACCGCTATACAAGCCGCTTATGGATAATCCGCCTATCTCCGATGGGTCAACCTTAGACTTCGCCAGAACCGCACGTATCGTATTGCATACAGCATTCAACCAAACCTGAGGCCACTGCTCAGCCCAAAGGGGCCTAAGCGACAATATATCAGTCTCCTCAAAAGCCTCCGCCAATATTCTGCCCTCAGCATCCACAAGTACAGACTTTGTGCCGAAAGTCCCAATGTCAGTTCCTATAAGGAAATTGCCCTCAGCCAAGACGACATAACCTCCTTGCAAAATAACTTTTAATAGACACTAGAAAATAAGATTTCCGAAAATTTAGAGAGAAAAGCGAGAACTAAAACCTAAGGATCCTCCTCACCGGCTCTGTTACTTTAAGCTTATTGCCTCCTTTAGTTGGGTTATGAGTTTCTGGTATTCGGGTTGTTGATGAAGGTTGAAGAGCCTGAGCCGGTTCTTGACATGGTTTAGGTTGCATCCGCGCCTTCTGCATGGATGGTTGTCGTCGAAGGCTTCAGTTCTGTCCTTAACAGCTTGGATGGCCCTCTCGATTAGGCTTTTATACTCGTCGTTTAGGAGCCTATGCTCTAGGCTTAGAGCCTTGCACGCTTCAGGGTACCATGCTGCCCCGTCTGTGTAGACTGGATGCCGACCGTAACGCTTGATAAGCTGTCTTAGGAAGGCCTCAGCCGTCATGCTGCTCCTAACCCAGCTAAACCATAGTCCTAGAAATCTGCGTTGATAGGGCTTGTATGCAACCCATATCCAGCCCTCAACCCCACCCACCCTCACCATGGTCTCATCGACGAGGAAGCAGCGGGTCCCCCTAGCCAGGAAGAGGCGTTCCAGAGGCGGAAGCTTCTGAACCAACGCCTATCGAAACATGGCTCCTACGGGTGAAAAACTCTAAAGCCCTGGAAGCAGCCCTGAAACTCAAACCCTCAAAAACCAAATAAACACCATATA
>CALKGV010000097.1 GCA_938091805.1 uncultured archaeon
CTTTCCTCAAGCTCCTCCAAAGGTAGGTGCCTGACGATCACAACCCTCCTAGACATAAGCGAAAAAGAGGCGGCAGGACAGATAAAATTATCCATCCTAAGAATTCGAGTAATAGGTCAAAAGTTATTGGATTAACTATAAATATTTAAGGGCAATCTCTATTTTTCAAAAATCTTTAAACTTTATAATAGTGTTACAATTGGTGGGTGATCTTCAGATGGTTAAAGGTAGGGTTCGCATATGTTTCATAGGATGCGGGCATCATTCGATGGAAAGCCTTCAACCCGCTGTTACGCTTATTCCGCAAATCGAGTACGTAGCTGCATGCGATTTAATTGAGGAGAGAGCTAAAGAGGCTGTGCGACGCTTTGGCGCCAAAAAATGGTATACGGACTATAATGAAATGATTAGCGAGGTGTCTCCAGACGGAGTTATAATTGTTGGACCGCCCCAGATGCACGAGGAATTGGGAATCTCATGCTTAAAGAGGGGGTTAAATGTGTTCATGGAGAAGCCTCCATCCCTAACCTTAGAGGGTGCAAGAAGAATCTATGAGGCAATGAAAGAATCCGGAAAAATCTGCATGGTTGGGACTCACTGGCGCCACATGCCAATTCACAGAGCACTTAAGAAAATTTCTGAGAGGGAGGATTTCGGCGAGGTTTTCCGCCTTGAAGCCACATACCTAGCCCCAGACACAAGGGGAGCTTGGGGGCAACCCTTTGCATGGGGCTTCATGCTTAACCAAGCGATCCACCCGATGGACTGCCTCCAATTTCTCGGGGGAAGAGTAGTTGAGGTTGAGGCGAGAGGCATTGTGGTGGATGGGAAGAGACTCGCTATATCCGCCAGCCTAGAGTTTGCCTCAGGGTCCATTGGCTCCTTTGTTCTAGGCGGGTGCTCACCAATTTTCTATGAGCGTATTGGGATCCAAGGAACGGAAGGATGGGTTGAAGCGGAGCAATTTAAGAAGTTAAAATATGCAAGCAGAAAAGGATGGATAGAATCAACTGATCCTACTGCTATACAAACGTTAGCTTTTGAGCATGGAAGCCACTATAGAGGGGTTTCCCGCCCCGGCTATGTAGAGGAGCTTGAACATTTCGCGCAATCCATAATTTCGGGAAGCCATCCGCACGCCGATGCGGAAGACGCATACTATGCATTAAAAACCTTAGATGCGATTGTAAAGAGTATTAATACGGGAGAGAAAATCCGCGTCGATTAGCATCTTCTTAAGTATTCCTTGGATTTTGAATCACAGCCAGTAAACAAAAGGATTTCAAAAATGGAGCAAAGAGGCTATTAAACAAGTTCTCGACTCTTATAATATAATGAATTTACTGAGCGTACCTTTAGGGGATCATGGGTGAAGAGGATTTATGCCCCCGTTTCTCATATAAAGTTATTTTCCCTAAAGACAAATTTTTATATGCTGATTTGAGGGATAAATATGAAATCTAGTTTAGAGTCCAAAGATGTTTTCAAAGCAATTTTAGGCAATCTGAAAGAGAAATATGAAGAGCTAACCGATTATCGAAATGATATCTCGTGGAGGTTTTTTCAGGGTAAAGCCCCAGAGGCGTACAGATTGGATTTTGATAGCTCCTCTTGGGAGACTGTTACGCTACCGTTTCGTTTCGATGCTCGGAAAGGTGAAGCGTGGCTTAGATGCAAAATCACGATTCCAGAAGAGGTTCAAGGAATAAAAACCCAAAACTCCACGGTAAAGCTTTCATCCTCAGCGATATTGGATAAAAGTGAAATTTTTGTCGATGAAAGAAAAGTTTTAAGCGCAGAATACTGGATGGAACTTAGGCCAAAAGTACTATTAGATGAGAAGACTGAGCCTGGAAGGGAGCATGTAATAGCAATACATTTGTTCCCTAAAGCTGAACCGGTCGATATTCCGGAATTCCACATCATGTACAGCAACGTTGAAAAAATAGCATTCGAAATAGACTCATTCATTCAAGAAATTAGATTTGCAAGCTTCTTAGATGAGAAATTCGCCAGGAAAGTTTTAGAAGAGTTCGACTCTAGCGTTTTCAAACACGATTTGCTAAGCTTAATTGATGAGATTGAAAAAGCTCGAAGTAAACTATCGGCTCTCTCCCAAAAATCCAAGGAATTTAAGATTTACCTCGTGGCCCATGCCCATATAGATATGAATTGGCTGTGGCCATGGGAGGATACAGTTAACACTGTTCGAGATACGTTTTCCATGATGATTAAATTAATGGATACATATAGCGATTTCCATTTCTCACAGAGTCAAGCCGTAACATATAAGATTGTAGAAGATAATTTCCCTAAGATCTTTGAGAAAATAATAGAATATGCTAGGAAGGGCAATTGGGACATAACCGCATCAATGTGGGTTGAAGCAGATCTCAACATGGCTGGAACAGAAGCATTAATTAGGCAATTTCTTCACGCTAAAAGGTATATTGACGAAAAATTTAATGTTAAGCCCAAGATATGCTGGGAACCGGATACCTTCGGCCACATATGGACGCTACCGCAGATTTTGAGGAAGTCAGGCATAAAATACTATTATTTTATGCGTTGCGGAAAGCAGCATCCGTTATTCTGGTGGGAGGGGCCTGATGGGTCGAGAGTTTTAGCATTCACAAGTGTCTATAATAACACTGTGACTCCAAAAAATATTGTTGATTTAGCCATGGATCTTTATGAGCGCTATGGACTAAAAATAAGCATGTTCGTTTACGGCGCCGGAAACCATGGTGGCGGGGCAACAATTGATGATATTGAAGCAGCCTATGAAATTCGAAAGAAGCCCACTATGCCGGATGTTTTGTTTAGTTCCGCTCAGAAGTTTTTTGAAGATGCTGAGAGGGAAATTGAGGAAAAAAGTCTCTCTGTGCCAACAATTAACGATGAATTACAATTTACTTTTGATGGATGCTATACAACGCATGGCGATATTAAGCGCTACAATAGGCTTTGTGAGGCATTGCTTGTTGATGCCGAAATCCTATGCTCTCTCGCGGATATTTATCATCAGGATCGCTTCAGGGAAGCATGGTTAAAAATGTTGTTCAATCAGTTCCATGATATCCTTGATGGGAGTGGAAGCGCTGAGGCATATGTTTATCCGAGAATGTTGGCGCAAGAGGTTATTGAGGCATCTGAGGAAATCATAAATTTCACACTCAAAACCCTGTCGGACAAGATAGATTTCTCAAAAGATGGCTTACCAGTAGTAGTTTTCAATACTTTATCATGGGACCGCCTAGATGTTGTGAAGGTTAGGATTCCGAAAAACCTGATTCCCCAAAATCCTATAGCTGTATCCTACGACGGTAGATATAAAAGCCCAGTTCAAGTGCACGGCGATGAAATAACGTTCTTAGCGCATGTGCCTCCAGTGGGTTATGAAACATATTACATCGTTGAGGGCGATGCATCGGAGGAGCGGTTCTTAGCAAAAGATGATAATGTTCTGGAAAACGAGCACTTTAGGCTTGAAATAAACAAATCGTCCGGAACAATAAGAACTCTATATGATAAGATGAGTAAGCATTTCGTGTTTAAAGAGGATAGGTATCAGTTCACTAGGCCAATGCTCAGCAATCTCATGCAGGTTCTTTATGAGGTCCCTCACCCAATGTCAGCTTGGATTATTGGAGAGATCTCTCGTATAGAAAACCTTAGAAATGCTGAAATTGAACCCGTTGAAAATGGCCCTGTCAGAGCAACGGTGAAGGTTAAATGGAAATACCATAACTCCGAGATCAATCAATATATAAGCCTCTATAGGGATCTTCCAAAAATAGATTTTTACACTGTTATTGATTGGCAGGAAGTCTCAGATGATGAAACTGAAGCGCCAATGCTTAAGGTTTCATTCACGCCCATACTTGGCAAATCTAGGGCCTTCTTCGAAATACCCTTCGGATACATTGAAAGGGTACCTGATGGAACAGAGGTTCCCGCATTGAGGTGGGTTGATCTGTCAGATGAGGAGTATGGCCTAAGCCTCATCAATAACTGTAAGTATGGCTTCGACGTAAAGGGCAACACTGTAAGGATGACGCTGATCAGAACCAGCTACAGTCCAGACCCGAGGCCTGATCAAGGCATCCATGAGGTAAGGTATTCGCTTTATCCGCATAGAGGGGATTGGAAGAAATCTAAGACGTTCAGAGTTGGCTATGAATTGAATCATCCGCTTAAGGCCTGCCCAATCCTGGCCCGATCAAAAACAGAATACTGTCCAAGCGAACCGGAGGAGAGAAGTCTGCTCAGGGTTAAACCAGACAATGTTGTCATATCATGCATTAAAAACTCTGAGGATTCAAACGATATTATTATCAGACTTTATGATGCAGCAGGTGAAGGCGCTGAATCTGAAGTTCAATTTAACTTTGACGTTAGAGAAGTCTATGAGGCGGATTTGATGGAGAACCCCATAAAAGCTCTTAAAATCCACGATGGAAAGGTTTCATTAAGGCTTAAACGGTTTGAAATAAAAACTATAAGGGTTAAACACTGATTCTTTCTTATTTCTCCAATATTTGCTTCAATATGTCCGGCCTATCGCTTGCTATTCCATCAACACCTTTATTTGCGTATTCTTGAGCCTCCTCAAAAGTATTTATTGTCCAAGCAATAACCTTTAGGCTGTTTTGATGAGCCTTTTTTACGAACGCTGAGTGCACAAACTTGTACATTGGAAGCAGATAGTTCGCTTTAAGATCCAGCGCCGCCTTTATCGGGTCTTTATGTTTAACATAGATTAACCCTATTTCAACTTTATCGCTTATTTCTCTAACCCTTCTTAAGGCTTCCTCATGGAACGATATTACTATTACGTTGTCTTCTAAACCTTTATCTCTAACAATCTTCATAACTTTATCTTCCACGCCGACTTCCTTTAACTCTATAAGTATCTTGGCCTTTCTATCTAGAAATTTCAGAGCCTCTTCCAGCGTCGGTATCCTCTCACCCTTATCGGTTATGAGGTTCCTTATTTCTTTAAGGGTTAACTCGCTGACTAATCCCTTACCGTTGGTTGTTCTGTCAACTTTATCATCATGTATAACGACTAATTCGTTATCTTTTGTTCTGCGGACGTCAAGCTCAACAGCATTCGCGCCTAACTCAAGAGCCTTCATGAAGCTGCGTATAGTATTTTCAGGTTCGTATGCTCTTGCACCTCTATGACCAATTCGTAGTTCAAGCATATCGATCAACCTCAACCTGATTGATTGCCGCTCACTCTTTTTCTTCAACTATTATTTTGCATTTTGTCGCTAAGGCCGCTATAACCCCCAAGGCGGCAACCCACGGAGCAAGTAAAGTTCCTATTAAACCGACGGTGACGGGCATTTCTAGCAGGGTCTCATTACGTTCATTCTTCACTATGATCTTCGCTACGTTTCCTTTACGTATTAGCTCCTTAACTTTCGAGATTAAATCATCCGGCAGCACCTCATACTCTTTTCGGCTGACTGCTTTTTGATGTGCGCCGCAGTATGGGCAGTAATTCATATCTTCAGATATCTCTTTGCCGCAGCTCGCACAATAAACCATTATTATGCCTCCATCACTTTCATATGCCTCTCTGTAGATTTAAAATTATTCTTTCACAGATAATTTCTTAATTAGCCTAATCCCGTCTTTTCCAACACCATAATAGTTGCTTAGAAGCTCAAAAAACCTATATTTATGTTTAAAATATAAGTTTCTAGCCGCCATATTGTCGACTCGCACTTCTAAGTAGCACTCTTTAACGCCTTCTTTCACCAGATGATTTTCCATAGACTCTAATAGAAGCGAACCTATACCCCTATTTCTATACTCCGGCTTAACGTCAATTGAATATACATGCCCAACGGTTTTATCCCTGAAATCTTCTAATCCCCCTATTATGAAGCCGACAATATGCTCATTCATGATGGCGACTAAAAATATGAAGTCCGGGTCTTTAATGATCTCTTTCATTTGTGACTGTGAAAATGCATCTTCAGGGAAGCATTCAACCTCTATCTGATGGATTTCCTTCAGATCTGAGACTTCAGCCCTTCTTATTGTTATTGATTGATTAGACACAATCAAATATTTACACCATCACAAATATTTAAGCTCGCAGGTGGGACGTTGAAGTGAAAGGGGTTTACATTCTCCTAATATTGATTGAGGGGCATGCTGCTGTAAACATAGGTTCCCTTGGAGAAATATTTTTTGATGAGGGATTTTATGTCTATGTTGGTTCAGCCCAAAATAGCTTGGAGAAAAGAGTGGCACGTCATTTAAGAAGGGACAAGAGGAAGTTCTGGCATATAGATTATCTGCTTGAAAATGAGCGGACAAAGATTGTTGAGGTCTTTTATAAAGAGGCGGACAAAAAGGAAGAGTGCCGAATAGCGAATAAAATAGGGGAAGCGAATAAGCCCATAAAGGGATTCGGCTCTTCCGATTGCAGATGTGAAAGCCACTTATTCAAGTTAAACACTTACGATCTGCTTACAAAAATTCTTAGGGAAAATTCATTTTCAAGGTTAATGGTGCATTCTTAACTCCATGAAAGCTGCCAACAGGCTTTAAGAAGGCTTCAGCGATGGATGTTTTTAAGTGGCCGTAATATTTTATTATTTCTCAGCGTCCCTTATGTAAAGGTTGAGGTTAAGACTGGAATGAACATAAGGGTTAGGCTTTTCGGGTTACTTAAGAGGGCATATGGAAAAAACGAGGTTTTAATTGAGCTAAGAGGGAGCTTAAGGCTTAAAGACTTAATATATAGAATGGCGGAGGAATCTCCATCCTTAAAGCATGTGCTGCTTGATCCTGAACTTATGGATCCGCGCCCAAACACAGTAATACTTGTCAACGGCGTAGAGATAGGCGCATTAAACGGCTTAGAAACAGAGATTAAGGATGGGGATGAGGTGGTGCTTATACCTGTGGTTCACGGCGGAAAAATGAGTTAGATATCTAGGAGATTAGTCCTTTTTTGGGTTATAGATTCAGAAATTTTCTGGGAAGCGAGACCAATGCTCATGCACAATCTTCCACTCGTCATTCCTCTTAATCAAAAAGACTGATACGCGCGATCTTATGTAGAATTTCCTATTCCTTATTTGCCCATTATAATTTATGATGAATGATGCCACGGCGGCATCATTAAAGATGTCGATTTTCCACTCGCTAACTTCATAGTTGTACTCCTTAAGAACCCGTAAAGCCTCAGCCTCCCTCTTTAAGGCATCAAGCCCTTGTCTCTTGAAGGGCGGCCAATCATCAAATTTCGTATAATTCTCCTCTTCTATTGTCCTTTTAATGGTATTGATGTCCCTATTCCTTATTCCCTCTACACGCGCAATTACTGTGGATTTTACAGCGTCCTCCGGCGTGCTGGCAGCAAATTTCCTCATTGGAGCTCCACATCTCCAGCAGAAATTATGCGATTCAGAAACCTCCGCTCCGCATTTCGGGCAATATGGCATGATGATCAACTCATTTCATGTAAGGTTATTTTTCCCTTGAGTTTTGAGACTTTTAAATTTTTGCTAAGGCTTACAAGAGCCAGCCAGAAAGCCCGCTGGTAACCCTGGAAGCAAGAATCTCCCGACTTTAGCCGTGGAGAGTCTCAATGAACTTGCATGTGCAACCTAAGATTTAATTAATCTTCTCTGCTAATTATGTTTATATGGAGGTGTAAGATTTGATCGGCTATTCAGGTCTAGCCTCACTACCACGTTTAAGGGATTATGTAAGCCGCAGAATTTCAAGCTATGATAAGACTGGCGGGAACCTTGATGCTTGGCTAATCAGAGGCGGCGAGAAAAGAATAATAGCGGAAATTAAGGGACCGGCATGCATAAAGCACATATGGATGACCCTTGGGTTGCCTCAGGAGGATTATCTGCGCAAAATAATTTTAAGATTTTATTGGGACGGCTCTTTAGAACCCAGCGTTGAGTGTCCTATAGGCGACTTCTTCGGCATGGGACATGGGATGCGGAAAAATTTCGTTTCACTCCCGCTTCAGATGAGCCCGCAAGACGGCAAGGGTTTCAATTCATGGTGGCCAATGCCGTTTAAGGACAAAGCCATTATAGAAGTTGAGAATCAGGGCGAGAAAGAATATTGGCATTACTTCTACATTGACTATGAGCTTTACGGATCTGTTAAGGCTGTCGAGGATTTAGCCTATTTCCATGCGCAGTGGCGGCGTGAAGCAGATACTGATGGCTGGGCATATCGGGAGAAATTCAGTTCCCAATCAATGATGAGGGATCCAAGAGCATACAATACAGATGGAAAGGCGAATTACGTGATTCTGGAGGCTGAGGGAAACGGGATCTATTGCGGTGCGCACCTAGACATAGATTGCTTCCGCAGAAACCCCTATGATTGGTACGGTGAAGGTGACGACATGATATTTATTGACGGTGAAAGATGGCCTCCTTCAATACATGGAACTGGAACAGAAGATTGGTTTAACTGCGCTTATAGTCCAACCCAAGAGTATAATGCGCCATATCATGGGGTAATTCTTTATAGCGGAACAAAAAGCTGGCCCTGGAAAGGCAAGCAGACCGTTTACCGCTATTATATTGAAGATCCTATAAGATTCTATAAGAGTATAAGGGTGACTATTGAGCATGGGCATGCTAATAGCTTCAGTCTAGACATGTCAAGCACAGCCTATTATTATCTCTCGGAGCCCAAGAGGGGCGGGCCTCCCTTGCCTCCGGTGGAATATAGACTTCCAAGACCTGATGAGGAAACGTATGTTCCGGAAAAGTAGATTAGGAATGTAAAACTAGATTAGGAAGGCATGGTTTTTGCTCAAATCTCCATTATTGGCGCTGGGAGCATTGTTTTTTCAGGCAGCTTCATAAAGGGATCTTTGCTTAACGAAAAGTCTCCGGGGCAGCACCGTCGTGCTTATGGACATAGATAGGGAGCGATTAAGCGCTGTACATGATCTTGCCACCAGATACCGTGATGAAGCTAAGGCTAATCTGGAAATTAAGGCAACGCTGAACAGGAAGAAAGCCTTGAAAGAGGCAGACTTTGTAATCTCAACAGTTAAGGTCGGCGGATATGATCCTATGGAAGCCGAGCGGGAAATATCTGAACGATACGGCTACTATAGGGGCATAGGAGATAGGGTGAGCGACTATTACGGTGGTTTCGCGGCATATCACCAGTTGAAGTTCTTTCTGGACTCAGCGAGAGACATGGAGGATACATGTCCAGACGCGTAGCTTATTAAGACGTCCAATCCGATCTTTGAGGGAACAACGTTAATTGCGAGAGAGACTAAAGTTAAGGTTATCGAAGTTTGCCCTTGGCACTTTGGATACAAAATTTTAGCAATGGCTTTGGGGCTAAACCCGGATGAGGTTAACGTTCAGATGGCGGGTTTCAACCACTGCATATGGTTAACCAGCTTCTTTTATAAGGGATGAATCTCTATCCACTTATTGACGAATGGATTGAAAAGAAAGCTTCGGAATACTGGAGGAGCAGCGCCTACCTTAAGGGTGTTCCAGCAGTTGTAAGCAAACGCGGGGTTCAAGCAATTCGCGTTGGCAGTTTACCTAAGCGCCTGATGCTACATGTGATGGTGCCTAGAATGCTTAGAATGGAGCAAATTCTTCAAGCGTTTTTAGAAGGCGATAGAAGGAGCCTGCTGTTAATGCTCATGGAGGATTATGGAACGAAAGAATTCGAGAATGCTAAGGCCTTAATCGATGAATTACTGGCGCAACCATGGAATACTGAAGCATTTGAGCACTACAAGTGGTGAGTGTTTACCATGGTAATCTGCCGTATTTTTTCACGTAGCCCACTAGGCCGCCGTTGATCAAAATTTCAAGTAGGGCTGGAGGTATTGGTTTAATTTCGTAAATCTCATTTTTCACAACGTTTTTTATGCGGCCTTCTGAGAGATAAACTTCCAGCATGTCTCCATCTGATATTTTATCCGCATCTTTACATTCAACCGCGGGCAATCCGATGTTTATTGCATTCCTATAAAATATTCTTGCGAAGGACTTAGCTATTACAGCGCCTATCCCTATATGCTTGAGAACAAGCGGCGCCTGCTCCCGGCTTGAACCGCAGCCGAAGTTCTCGCCGGCTACAATTAAGTCTCCGCTCTTAACTTTTTCAGCGAAGTTTGGGATAAGCGCCTCCATAGCATGCTTTGATAGCTCATCGATATTAGTTATGCTTAACTTATATTTTCCAGCAATGATCAGATCAGTGTTTACATCGTCGCCGAACTTCCAAACCCTGCCTCTAATAATCATGCCTTTTCACTTCACCTACCTAATCAATCTTCTAGGGTCGGTTATTTTACCCTCTAAGGCTGATGCCGCTGCTGTTGCGGGTGAAGCCAGATATATTTGAGCCTCGGAGCTGCCCATTCTACCCTTAAAGTTCCTGTTGGATGTTGAGAGGCAAATTTCCCCTGGGGCAAGTATGCCCTGATGGGCGCCTGCGCATGGGCCGCATCCGGGATTACATACTATGCAGCCAGCTCTGATAAATATTTCAAGCAAGCCCTCTTTTAAGGCTTGTAGGTAAATGCTCCTTGAAGCCGGGGCAACTATCACTCTGACCCCCTTCTTAACTGTTCTTCCCCTAAATATTTCAGCCGCCGTCCTTAAATCTTCCAGACGCCCATTTGTGCATGATCCGATGAAAACCTGATTGATATCTAGGCCTTCAACTTCCTTAACAGGTTTAACATTGTCAACGGTGTGAGGGCATGCTATTTGCGGCTCAATCTTTGAAGCATTTATATTTATTTTCCTAGAATATTCGGCATCTTCGTCGCTTCTCAGCATTTTAAGGTTCTTGATTTCTAAGCCGTGCATATAATTAGTTGTTTTTTCATCCGGCTCTATTATGCCCGTTTTTGCCCCCATCTCAACTGCCATGTTGCAGAGCGTCAAGCGCCCATCAACGCTCATTGCTTTTACTGTTGAGCCGCAGAACTCTATAGCCTCATAGGATGCCCCGTCGGCCCCAATTATCCCAGCGATCTTCAATATTACGTCTTTTGGCATGGTCATGGGCGGCAGTGGACCGTCTATCTCCATCTTGATGGATTCCGGGATCTTAAACCATAATTTGCCGGAAATTAGAACCGCAGCCATCTCTGTTGAGCCTATTCCCGTTGCGAAGGCGCCTAAAGCGCCGTAGGTGCATGTATGCGAGTCTGCGCCGACAATTAAATATCCAGGCATGACGTGGCCCCTCTCAACCATAACTTGATGGCATATTCCTGAACCGGCGTCGTATAGGTTAGCATTATATTTATGGGCGAAATCGCGCATTACCTTATGCACTTTGGAGAAATTTTCATTGGCGCTTGGCGCAACGTGGTCTATGACTAAAATGGCCCTCAAGGGATCCCATAGTTTCCGTCCTCCCATCTCCTTAAAAGCCTCAATTGTTAGGAGGGCGGTTCCATCGTGAGCCATTGCAGCATCCACGTTAGCAATGACAATATCTCCTGCGTAAGCATCTCTCCCCGAGGCTAAACTGAATATTTTTTCAGATATTGTTTTCCCCATGCTGGATCAGCTTGACCTGAAAAATGGTTGAAACTCATTAAAAAATATTATGCTGAATCTTATGGGCGCTTTTCTAATCTTCTTTATAAATGTGATTTAAGCATCATAACTATTTTGAATATCATTCCGCCGGTTCAGCAAGGCAGTATAGGTTTCTATATCCCTCAAGCTTTTTAACAATATTATGTTTTTCCAGAGTCTTTAAACGTTCTCTTATGATTCTTCGTGAGGCTTTCCCCCTTATGGCTCGAACTTCACAGGTCATCGCGGAAATGCTAAGTTTACCCTTAACAGCTAACGCTTGAATTATACATCTTGAAATCTCATCCTTTGCGATTAAATCTCGCTTAGTGTATGATTCCGCTATTTTTAAGCGGGACAAAACCTTTAATGGTTCATCATATAAGCTTAGAAAAATCCTGATCAACCTTATCGACCCTACTGAGTCCGCATATTTTGGGTCTTCTAAAACAATCTGCTCTAAAAGATTTAGTTTGCTCATAACCAGGTCGAGTTTCCGGCTTATTTCCTCCAGAGAAACTGGTTTTCTTGACGGTTCTCTTTCTCCCATAAGCTCATCAATAATGTTTGGCTTAAATAAATATATGGGTTACTGCTATTCAAGGCCGTAAGCTCACGTCCATAATAATCCGGAAGCATTACTATTTTTCATAGTCGTTTCTATAAATTCTATTGTAAAATGTGAATTATGTTAACGCTCAGTCTGAAGCCTTAGCTGCTTAGTGCAGATTGGCGAAACATATATAATCCTAAGCCGGAATGCAACAGCCTATGGAATCTTGCAGCTTTATTAAAGTCTATATCTCTTGAAGATGCTGTAAACATCGCCACTACGCTTAAAGATTTAGCAGCGAAGATTATTATCCAACCAATAAACTTCACTAAGTTAGACTTCTCCGAAATACTCAAAAAAAGGCAAACAAAGAACAGCTGACATTCTATGACGCCTCATATATCGCAACTGCCAAGAGTGTAGAAACCATCCTGGTAACAGAAGATGAGAAGCTATGAAAAGCTGCTTACACGGACCTTGAAAGCAAACTGACTCAATAGGGTGAAGGGCTGAAAGAAACATCATTATGGGAAACAGGAAAAAGAGGGGGTTGCGGGAGATCTCTCCACCGCCAGCGTAAACCGTGATTGAAAGAATAATGTTGATGAATTTGTATCCAAGGAACTAAAGGAAATTTATAAAAGCAGAGTTCGCTAATATTTGCTAATATATGATGTTATTATGAAAATTAATAATGGAGGTTTTTGATTTGGATGAAGAAGGCGGCGTGAGCGAAATCTTGAGTATGTTGAAAGGGTCTTCAGTAGCAACAGTATATAGCCTCCTAGGCGAGCACAGAGCCAAATATCTGCTTCACGGGGTTAAACCTTTAAAGCCCGATATGAAGGTTGTAGGTCCAGCAATTACAATAAAATATGTTAGTTTTAACGAGGCTTTTAGGGAGAATTTTAATGGCAACGCCGTTTACGATGCCTACGATCTTGTGAGGGGAGGGGAGGTTATAGTGGCAGCCTCGCTTGAAAGAAGCGATCTAGGTGTTTTCGGCGACTGCATAACCTTCGGCTTCAAATGCAAGGGCGCCTCCGGAGTAATCACAGACGGAGGAATCAGGGACAGCCCATACGTAATGAGGCTGAATTTCCCCGTTTTCGCCAGAGCTACAACACCGGAGCACATAGGGGGCGAAATAGTTCCATACGCTGCCAATGTACCAGTCACATGCGCTGGCGTATATGTTAAGCCTGGAGATCTGGTGATGGGTGACTCAGACGGCGTCATAATCATACCATGGGAGAAAGCTAGGGAGCTAGCGCTGAAGGCTGATGAGGTTGAGAAAAAGGAGGAGGCTGTTAGAAGCATGATAGCCTCCGGAATACCGCTCAGAGACTCATATCCGCCTAGGCCGGATCTACTAAAAAGCTTTCTTAAAAAAGATTTACGATAGGTTGATCGGCAAAACTAGGTTTTTTCTGTTTTCTTTTCCTTAAAGAAGGTTTTTTCTATGCTCTCCGCAAGCCCCTTCATGTATCCCAATGCCAGAACCTTCCCTATCATGTGATAACCTGGGTGTCCACCATAGATATCATCGGCTATTGTTTTAGGGGCGTGGTCAGGCCTCATAGGACCCTCGAACCCAACCTCATAGTAAGCTTTCATCGCCTCAAACATGTCAACTCTACCCGCCGAGTCATCGTGGAAAATCTCCTGGAAGCCTCCGGGCTCATAAATGGATCCCCTCACATTTCTGAAATGGGCGAAGAAGATTTTTCCTTTCCTACCGAAATGTCGGATGGCGGCCGGCACATCGACACCCATCTCTGCGAAGCATCCTTGACAGAAGCATACGCCTAGATTATTACTTGGAACGATCTCAAGTAGCCTATCAAAGGCTTCGATGCTCCTTAGAATTCTCGGGAAACCTTGTATTGGCGATATTGGCGGATCATCCGGGTGAAAAGTTATAATAACCCCCGCATCCTCAGCCGTTGGGATAACGTTCTTCAGAAAATATTCTAAGTTTCTCCATATGTCCTCCTCTCTATATGCGCCGAACTTAACTGTTGGCGGAACATCCTTCACAAGATCGTAATCGAATGCTGTCGATGTTGCCCCGCCCCTAGTTGGTTTATCCGGATCAGTTCTCCAAATCATGTTTGGAACCGGCGGCATATGCTGGGGCTTTATAACCCTTATGCCGGCTCTCCCAAGATTCTCTAGGGATTTACAGAAGTCCTCAAGCTGCTGCTCTTTACCATGCAGATTGTAGATTATCTTCTCTATTGGAGGCGCATCCTCAAGAACCTCAAGCCTCAGCCCGTGCCTTTCAACCTGCATCTTTATCTGCAATATGTCGCCGTACTCCCAAACCTCTGAGCCCCGCGGCGTGGGAGGGCCATGTCCAATGACATCGGTGCAGCCCAGCTGCTTCATCAAAGTCAAATTTTTATGATCATAGATGTCTCCGAAGGGAACAATTACAGCAAACCTCATCCTAACCATTTCAAATCACGGAAAATCCTTCATGGTTGATAAATATTAAAATCTTTTGCCAATTTTTAGATAAAAACGAGACGATATGAGACGGAAGATTATCTAACGTTTCATCCGCTACTTCTTCTTTTTCCTACCAGTTCTCTTAGCAGATATTAACCCAACCTTCCTTCCTGGAGGAGCGTTTCTCGAGACCGTTGTAACTTTTCTTGCTCCTCTTCTACCGCTTCCAAAGGGATGCAGCGCCGCTATCATTGCCCTGCCACGTACTCTCGGATACTTATGCCCCTTAGACTTCATCAAGTGAAATTTCGCGCCAGCCTTTACGAAGGGCTTCTCCACGCGTCCAGATGCAGCCGCAACTCCGATAGTCGCTAGGCATAGATCATTCACATAGCGGGTTTTGCCGGAGGGAAGGGAAACTATTGTTCCCTCAGAAGTATGCGATACAACCGTCGCATACGTGCCTGAAGCCCGCGCAATCTTGCCGCCATCGCCGGGATTCAGCTCAATATTACATACAGTGGTTCCCTCCGGAATCAACCCCACAGGAAGAACGTTTCCGATTTTTACGGAAGCTTTTCCACCTAACTCTATTATCTGGCCTACATGCATTCCTTCAGCAGCCACAGTGTAGTATCTTTCTCCATTCTCAAGCTCTATGTAAGCCAGCGGCGTGCCCCTGCCTGGATCATGTATGAGGTCTAAGACTTGACCCTTAAGAATGCTGTTAAAGATTTCCCTAGATAGGTTCAGGTATCTCGCTGGAGCTACACGCTTATGCGTTGAAGCCTCAAATACTGATGTGCCCCTTCCCCTTCTTTGAACAAGGATTCTTTTTCCCATTCTCCTTTTCCCTCCTTACACCCTTATACGCACATCATGTCTTACAGTACGCCCAGTCTAACCGCTAGATCCGCTGCGTTATATTCCGGTCTAAGCTTCACGAATGCTTTTTTAGTGCCATCTCTAGTTATTAGCACATTCACATCCTCAACTTTAACTTGGTAAAGTTCCTCAACAGCCCTTTTTATATCTTTCTTAGTCGCCCCAAGGCTTACTATGAAGACTATTTTATTCTCCTTCTCAATCATTCGGCTCGTAACTTCAGTCATTATGGGATAGCGAATTATTTCATGCGGGTCCAGAATCAGTCACCTCCACCTAAAATAATCTTCTTCATCTCCTCAATGCTTGATCTTGTCCATAGGGTTAATCGTCCCGGATGCGTTCCGGGGGCTAAGAGCTTTGGATTCAAGTCTCTGACGCTCACAACATCCACACCTGGGAGGTTTCTGGCAGCCTTAAATATGCCGTTCTTCTTCGAGACAACTATCAATGGTCCAACAGCCCTTTTTATCCTTCTACCGCGCATCTTGCCCTTTCCACTGCGAACCTTTATGCTTTCCTTAACCCTCTCTATATCAGGCCAGACGCCGAGATTTATTAGAACGCTTTTCAGTTCCTTCACGGTCTTTATGTTCTCCAGGTCGTCAGTTACAACAAGCGGCAGATCGGGAACATTTCCCAACATATGCCCTCTGGCCTCAACCAGATCTTTAGACGCCGTTGCAGCTATAGCCGAGAATAATGCCAGACGCTTCTCTTTCCTCGGAATCTTCTTATAAATTCTCTTCTCAACAACCGGCGGATGGGCTAGACGCCCACCAACCGTTCCAGGGGCGAACGCAGCTCTACTGCTATCGCTTAATCGCGGAACCCGGGAGAGCCCACGTCCAACACCCCAAGATTCAGCCGTTGTTCTTTTTCCAGCATATGGGTCTCTGCCTTTTGGCTGTAGCCGATGGGACTGGATTGTTACAACGGCACGTTTTATAACGTCCGGTCTAAGGGGGGCTCTAAACACTTCCGGCAAACGGATTCTTCCAACCTCTTTTCCCTCAAGATTAATGACTTTTGCATATGTCTTAGCCATTTACCCATCCTCCATGCTAAACTCCTTGCTGGGACTCGGTGGATATTAAAATGATTTGTGGCGGAGCTTCACTGACCCTTTTCGGTTGGCGGACTGGATGCCTTAATTTTATGAGCCTCTTAGCTGGTCCAGGGATGCTTCCGCTTAGAAGTATATAGCGTCCTTTGACTAAACCGTAACGCAGAAAGCCACCTTTAGGCGTAACTTCCCCACCATCTTTACCGATCTTTATTATACGCTTGTTATATTCTGTCCTCTGGTGGTAGCCCACTTGCCCCGCTCTTGGAACAGTATATACTACCCTCTTTAGCCCCCAAGCCCCTAAAGTTCCAACTCCACGTTTAGTTTTACGGCTTTTATGGGGAAGAATCTTTACGCCCCACCTCTTCACTGGACCTTGAAAGCCCTTACCCTTCGTTACGGCTATTACGTCTACATACTGCCCTTCCTTAAACACTTCCTCCGCAGATACGCTTTTGCCAAGAATCCTCTTTAAATACTCAAACTGCTCTTCTACTGTACCCCCATCAACCTTAATCTCCATCAAGTCAGGTTTCTTCTTTGGGACGCTGGACAATCTAGGCTGGGTTGCAGCTAAGACTCTAAATTCAGCAATCTCACCCAGCGAGCCCTCTATTTTCTTCAGATCTTCCTCAACTTTAACCTCTTTTGGAATCGGCATTAGCCTCTCAAAGTCTTTTGGTATGGGGCTGGCCCAAGCCTCTGTTAATGTTTTAAGCCCATTCCCATCTTTTACGTACGCGCGAATTGCAGCTATATACATCGGCGGAGCATCAATCACCGTTATTGGTCGAACAACCTCTTTGCCAAAGTTCGGTGATCCCGGCTCATCATCAATAACCACTGCGTATGACATTCCAGCTTTATAACCTGCAAAACCGAGAAGCATAGGGCCCTCTTCAATCTTAGGCCAATAGCGTATCCTACCCATTGGGCGGGAAGCCCTGGCCCTAGGTGAATATGCCAGTGAACCCCTCCTCGGAGCATGGATTTTCCTATGACCCACTATTCTCTAACTCCCTTCGCCTTCATTACTATTCTGATCTTTCATCAGAATAAGAGAAATGAGTTATAAACCTTATGCTTAACCCTAAAATTTTTTATTCCAGCATCCACTCTTTTTGAGTCTAAGGAGTGTTCATTAATGGAGTTCGCTATGAATGAGGGTTTATGGCTTAAGGGCGCCCTACACTGCCACAGTAAATTCTCCGATGGCCTTCTCGATCCTGAGGATGTTGCCCGCTTCTATGGGGACAGAGGATACGGCTTTCTATCCATAACGGATCATGAGAAAATATCTAGGGTTAAGAATTTCAATGGAGTATATCAATGCGGCGTTGAAGTTTCCAGGGGGAAATGTTTACTCGGCGAGCAATATCACATTGTGGCTCTAGGGGTTGAGGATCCGACGATACTGAGAATTGGCGAAGCTCAACTCTTTATAGATCAAGTAAATGATGAGGGTGGATTAGCGTTTATAGCTCACCCATACTGGTCAAACTTGGTTCATGAGGATCTGGTTCAGCTTGAGGGCTACATTGGTATAGAGGTATATAATACGGGATGTGATGTTGAGGTGGCCAAGGGTTACAGCGCAACTCATTGGGACAACCTCTTATCGTTAAATAAGAGGGCTTGGGGTCTAGCCGTAGACGACTCCCACAGATATATAAGGCATCCGCTTGACGCTGACGGCGGATGGGTCTGGATTAACGTTAACGACGTAAATCCAGATGAGGTCTTAAGGTCAATAAGAGATGGAAGATTCTACGCAAGTATGGCGCCAAAAATAGTTAGGTTTGCTTATGCACCCAGCATTCTTGAGATTGAATCCACACCTATTAGCAGGCTGGATCTTATAGCGGCTAATGGTAGAGGGCGATCTATATCGATCGAGACTATAATGGGGCTGCTTAATGATTGGTCCGATCCCAGCAGGAAAAGATTATGTGAAGACCTTCTTTCCAGCCTGGAATGCGTCAATGAGGGATTAAAGCAGAAAGTTTATTTGGAAACAGTGAGAGGGGAAAAAATTATGGTGGAGAAAAACAGGCTGGGTATTGTAAAGCTCGAGGTTAGGGTGAATCTTAATTATCCATATGCTAGGGTTGAGTTGATCGACGAGAGGGACAAGCATGCTTGGGTTAACCCTATATTCAACCTTTAAAGGTAGTTTAATACTGATTAACATTACTGATGGAGAAATCTCCCGCAAATTCCCCCTCTTTTTCTGTTTCTAAAGTAAACTATCTAAAAATTTTGCGGGGGTTAAGGGGCATTTTTAAGGCTGGTTTTCTGTATTTTCCCCTCCCCCTCTCTGGGCTGCTTGAGGGCCTAAAGTTAGGCGAACTGTTTCCCCCAGCCTAGCAGCCTAGCCCTAGTATCCTAGTGATCCAAACCTAGCTACTAGGATCACGCTGAACCTAGAACCCGGGCTACTAGGTTTGGGAAACAGAGAATGAAATAGGCGAATTTAACTTTGAACTCATCTCTAAATTCCATATCTTAAGTGTATTGTTATGCATGCTATGGTTATGAGGGCTTTGTATATTGCCGCCAGCCTCTCATATCTTACGATTATTCTTCTGAAGCTTTTGAGCCACCCATAGAATCTCTTGACTGCAGACCTCATCTTCTTATAGGTTTCGATGTCGTATTGTATGGGCTTCCTACCATTCCTTGGGTTTACGGGTATGTTTGCCTCCACATTCATTGACGATAGCCTATATCTTATTGCTTCGGTATCATATGCTGAGTCAGCGTAAAGCTCCTTTGGAGGCTTCTCTAAGCCATCCAATAGCTCATCTATCCGCTTTGAATCATGCTCATTTCCAGCACCCAAAGCTATGCTTAGAGGCATAGAATACTCACCCACACATACATGTATCTTTGAGCCCTT
>CALKGV010000098.1 GCA_938091805.1 uncultured archaeon
ATGAGTATTCTATGCCTCTAAGCATAGCTTTGGGTGCTGGAGATGAGCATGATTCGAAGCGGTTCGATGAGTTATTGGATGGCTTAGAGAAGCCTCCAAAGGAGCTTTACGCTGACTCAGCATATGACGCTGAAGCAATAAGATATAGGCTGTCGTCAATGAATGTGGAGGCAAACATACCCGTGAACCCAAGGAACGGTAGGAAGCCCATACAATACGACATCGAAACCTATGGGAAGATGAGGTCTGCAGTCGAGAGATTCTACGGATGGCTCAAAAGCTTCAGAAGAATAATCGTAAGGTATGAGAGGCTGGCGGCAATATACAAAACCCTCATAACCATAGCATGCATAACAATACACTTAAGATATGGAATTTAGAGATGAGTTCATTTATGTGCACACTTATTGCTTGTAAAGGTCCATATAAAAAACATTATGGAGCAGTTATCTGAGCATATTTGAAAGAAAAATTCGCGTTATCTCTGACAGACTATTGTTTGTTATCTCTTTAGATGGCTTTAAACTTTTCTTGATGCTTTCTGATTATGGGAACTTTCTTATTGATGAAATATACAGGAACCAGGTGTATGATTTTTACTGGTCTCCTCGGATGGGAAACGTGGTTATCGATGTAGGTGCTCACATAGGTATTTTTACGCTTAAGTCTTCAAAACTCGTAGGTGAAAAAGGAATTGTAATAGCCATAGAACCTGATCCCAATAACTATAGAATGCTGCTCAACAATACCTCTTTAATTCTTTAAGCAATGTTTTGCCAATAAAGGTTGCACTAGGAGATAAAATAGGAATCTGTAAATTATTTCTCGAATCAAATACGCAATCACACTCAATTATTGATAAGAAATATTAAAATCCATCGATCGAGGTTCCAATAACTACTCTTGACAATTTAATCGACAGACTGGGTTTAGATCGTGTAGATTTTATCAAAATAGATGTAGAAGGTGCTGAAATTTTGGTGCTAAAAGGTGCACAAGATGCCCTAAGAAGATATCAAAATGTCCGTTTGGCAATAGCGGCATATCATAACCTAAATGAGCATGACCTCATTATTCGTTTTCTAAAAAGATTAGAATATAGGACAAAAGTTTACGTGACGATGAACAGATGTTACATATACGCTGAGAAAAAACAAACATAAGCATGAGCTTAACCAAATCCTTAACACGCCGAATCTGCTCGGCTGCCGTAGCATTAAAGCCCTGAAATCCCAATTTAGAGTTATACACGAGAGGCATGTTAAGTCCGAAAGCACTCTTTAGAAAGCAAGATTTTGAAGGGAAAGCGGAGGAAGAGCTTTGGATTTAATTAAACTCTCTTGTTGAGATTCCCTTGGATAGCATAAAGAAACTGGGCTAGATGGGCATTGGAGCATGTCAAAAGAGTTTAAAATTGTTCACTACTGTTTTCTAAGCGTGAAGGTTATGTTTGTGGAAACCTTAAATAGTTTAATAATGCATGTTGTTAAAGGCGTGGGCTTTGAGCTATAGTGAAGTTGCTTTACTTAGAGATAGAGCGTCAAGAATGCTTAGATCAAGTAGGAGAAGCTTGCTTGAAGGAGACTACGATATTGCTGCCTTCATGGCTGATCAAGCTGTTCAACTATACCTAAAGTCGGTGATATTTGAGTTGACTGGCGAGGTGCCTCGAGTCCACGCTGTTAGGCAGCTGATGGCCGTCCTAAAGGACCTGCTGGGGAACCCGAACCTTTTTGATGATTTCGTTCGAGAAAACAGGAGCTTGCTTATCAGGCTTGAGGAAGCCTACATAAGTTCACGTTATATGCCTAGAAAGTATGATGGGGAGGAGGCTGAGGAACTCTTAGGTTTCGCTGAGAAGGTGATAGAGTTTGTTAAGTCTATTAAAGGCCAGGGTTAAAATTAGTCAGATTGCCCGCCAATGGCGTTTTTGGTCTGAGGCTATAGCTAAAGCCGCCTATGAGGTTTTAGGCTCCTGCAATGTTTATGTGTTTGGGAGCGCCGCCGAGGGACGTGTAACGGGCGGAAGCGATGTAGATGTGCTGATAGTTGCTGATAGTCTACCTGGGAATTTTAGAGCGAGAGGAGAATTAATAGCCAAGATAGAGGAGGCAGCCAACCTGCCGCTATATCACCCATTCCAAATACACTTGGCCACCTGGGAAGAAGCTGAAGTTAACCCAATATACAGAGAATCGGTCAGTAGGGGGATCCCCATATTCGTTGGCATGCCAAGCGAGAGGAGAGAATTTAGGAAAAGCTGACTTGAACGCGCGCAGAGATGGGTTTCGCAGGCTTACCAACCTAACCTTAGGAGGGCCTTTCTGAATCTCTTCTATAAGGCCGGGGTTTCAGATGCAAATTCTAGCTTCAGGGCGATTAGGGGTGAGGCTCTTGAGAGGCTTGAGCTGCATTCAGACGGCATGGAGTTCGCCAGCGAGATGATTGTTGAGGCTGTTAGGAAAGGCTTGAGGATAAGGGAGGCCCCTGTCTCTTATCGCAGGAGGAGCGGCGGCTCTAAGCTCTCCTTCCTCAGGGATGGCTTGAGGCATCTGAAGTTTTAGCCAGAACCACAGGTATCGCCGTCAACACAATATTAACCCTTTCAGCCAACGAGAAAACACTTAACCTCAAAGTTGTCGGCGTTTACCGTTTTCAATCCCAGCTGGACTGTGAAATCCTAATCCCCCTATCCGCCTTAAGAAGCCTCACCGCGGCAGACGCGGGGCTCTCCATAATCGAGTTCACATTCAAGCAGGGCG
The DNA here is from genome assembly GCA_938091805.1 of uncultured archaeon. GTDB lineage: Archaea > Thermoproteota > Bathyarchaeia > Bathyarchaeales > DTEX01 > DTEX01. The sequence continues at coordinate 2,763 of CALKGV010000098.1, forward strand.
TTGACAAGACTAGGGTTCTAACAGGCTTGGCTGAAGGGCTTCCCTCATACGCTTAGCGTTCCACCGCAATAATTGGAAACATGCTTGTTGAAACCGCGGCAGCATCTTCAACGGCCTAGATGAAATGGGTGAGGCAGCGCTAATCTCAGTCATTCGGGCATCTGCTAAGGCATTTTGGAAGATAAGGTTAAAAAGCCGCGCCCTTAACTATGATTGGGAAAACGCATGGGCCATATTTACGTGAAGGCTGATTTCTACAACGCCGTCGATTACATTGAGTACCTGCTTAAAAAGCGTAAACTATAGGATGTTAGAAAAGTGAGTACTGAAGCAATTGTGGACGCAGGAGCAGCCTTCCCCGCTCTACCAGCGGACAAGGCTGAAGAGCTAGGCTTACCTAACTTAGGCGAATAAAAAAGTTAAAAACGTAATGTCTGCAGAAATCTAGAGGGGGTCTCATTTAATGGTTAAGGTTTCAGCCAATAGATTCGTCCAAGAGAGGGTTAACAGCGTCAGACGGGAGGTTGAGGCTTGCACTGGGAGGCTTAGGAGTAAGGCGTTCAAGAGCCTTAAGGAGATCTTCGAGATGGCTGGGAGGATGGCAAAGGGCGAGATAAAACATCGTAGAGTGAACGGAAAGATGGTTAAGGTGACGTTGCCCGAAAGGCGAATGGCTCAAAATAGCGGAGCAGTCTGCGGAAGCCATGAAAAGCCTAGCTGACAACCTCGACGAGGCGGAAATAAAAACCCATCTTAACAATATTGAAGCGCTACTCAAGGAGGCAGCACGCAGAACGTAGAAAGATCGAGGGAAAGAGGAAGAAGCGTGACCAATCTTTCACGTCGCGCCACTTACCCCTTAAGCCATTTAAACCCTTTAAGCCCTTTAAACGCTTTAATATTCCTATATTTTTTTCTTCAAATCCTCCTATAGCGCTCAAGTCTCCTCTCAAAATTTAATATCCCATTATTGACGCCGCTATCTGAAGTCAAATCTTTAGAGGAAGAGATTTGAATACGGAGGAGTAGTGCCAGGGGCGATTCGAACCAAATTTAGTGAAGCCTACAACGCCTTTGATCCAGAAAGGGGATAGGCGCTAGGCTTGTTCGTGAAACGCTTCCGCTTGCTGGAACATTATATGTTGAGGCTGTCGCTGTGATGGCGCGATACAACCCCTTCTTCGAGAGGGCTGGAATGCAAAAGGTAGCGGAGCAGCCTCCGCCTAAAGAAGCCCGGAAAATCGCTAAGCTCCTAAGCGGGTTAGGCTTCGACGCTAGGCTGCTATGCAGTGAAAGATATGTTCATCAGAAGCTGCGAACCCTAAGCCCTGAAGAAGTAGACACGATTAAAGAGGCGATCATAAAGTTTAATCATCCGAGGTTCATGAAGAACTTTTCGCATAAAATGCCCTTCGGATACAAAGAGGTCTACGCTGGAAAGGTAAGAAGGCAAGTCTTGAAGGGCTTGCACACCTGATAAAAATCTGTGGGTTTTTTAATACAGACGAAGGCTTACCTATTCTGGCAGGATCCATGCTTTTGATTTATTATTGCAGTTCTAGAAAAGTAAAAATTAAATTCAGAATTAAAACGATTAAGTAACAAAAAGCTGAAGCCTCAATGAACTAATTAAAAATGATAACAAAAAAATAGAAAGAGAATTTAGGAAAATTAGAAGAACGATTTTATCGCGCATAATAATAGCACCGCACCGATTGACAGGGCTGCTATAGTCCAGCATGGAATATGATAATGAATTGTAAACCAAAGCATTAGATCGAGAATTGCCGAAAACGAAAGAATAACAATAGCTACATCGATAACTGCTTTTAGCAGTTTACTTTTTTCCATGATCCAGCCCCTCCTGGTTCAGAGGCATATTTAGGATCACTTCGGACCTCTGAACCTAACCCTTAATCAATCTTAAAATATATATTACAAATATATAATTTTTCATCTTCTGAAAAACCCTGAGCGGAAAATGGAGGCCAGCAAAACCCTCATGGGCAAAATTTTATTAACCCAACGTTTGAAAACTTAAGGTTAAGTGATGTTGGATGAAGCGTTATTGGTGATTGCTCACAGCCATATCTGTTATTCTCGGATTGACCACGCTGATTTCGGCGCCAGCCAGCCCTGCCTATTGGGCTACTACGCCCACTGCAGCTTCACACCAGTAAGCACAGTAATCTGCTGGTTAATCGCCGGCATCTTCATTTGGCTGGGCAAAAGAAAAGCATCATAAAACCCATTGTTGGGAAGCCTTTACTATAAGCTCACCTAGTGTGCTAGGATATATCCTAGCTTCCCAGAGTCTCACCAGCTAGTGGTCAAGGTGGATAGGGAGCATATGGTCTAAATGGTCCAAGCCTAGCATCAATGATTGGTATCCATGATCCAGACGGTTCTAACCTAGGTTTCTAGGATCACGGCAGATTGATCCATCCTAGCGGTCAGTGTCAATAGGGTTAATCCTAGTCCACTAGGTTTAGGAGGCCTAGTATACAAGGGTGGATTATGTGTGATTCCTAGTTGGCTAGGATCAGAGGACTAAGTTGGATCAGTCGTGGATCAGTTGAAGAGCCCTTCTCAATGATTTTGACGACCCTCTGAAAAGCGTTGGAAGGTGGAATTGAGGAGCTTGAATAAGCCTATCTGACTGTGGGGTTAGGCTGCCTCAACACCGCCTTCACTCCGCCTACTTCATTAAAGCGGAGTTTCCTATTAAGATTTCTTTCATTGTTATGCGCTTCCAAGCTTCCGCCTTCATTTTACATGAGAAAGCTGATTCTTTGCTACATGTAATTAAAAATTTTTAGAAAAAAATATATATTAGTAATATGTATTTTTATTAGTGATTGAGAGGTCGAGTTGCCATAGGAGACTCTAAAGAGGAGGAGTAGGGCTGAGATTAAAATCCACACCTAAGCCTGAGTTGGAGGTTGAGCGAAGGGCGAAGGTTAAGTTTAGCGCCGTCTCCATTCCGGAGCCGATTCTCAAGGAGGTTGACCGCCTAATCGAGGAGCTAGGCTACTGGCCGAGCAGATCAACTTTCGCCCGTGAAGCCTGCCTAGAGAAGATTGAGCGCGAACGAGAACGCCTAGAGAAGCTCGGGCGTAAGGGTGGGAAGAGTAAGATAGCGCCTTAAAAGAGATCAATCAAATCCCGCTGCTATGGGTTCAAAACCAGAGGACAGTTTGATACATAGCCACAGCAGCAACAGTAGCCCTTGCAATCAGCCAGAAGGAGGAGCTATCATTTTTAAAAAACCAAAAAAGACATTTAAGGAGATTGATTCGGCCCAGCATTTTGCCCCCAGAACGATTAAAGCATCGGGGCGAAAAAGTAGCAATGCAAAAATAGAGGGGGTATCAATTTTTGATATAAAAACAAGCCAAAAATTGACATTTTGCGCCGCATCGCTCGGAAGCTAACCCACAGCAACCCTAGCCGCTAGGCTGTGAAGGGTCGTCCTCCAAGACGCTACCTGATTCTAGAAACCTAGCAGTCAGCCAGTTTGGATCAAGGTCAATATGATGTCAAATATACAAATATAGGACTTATGGTTGCCAGCTTTATCCGCTCACCTTCAACCTTTCCACCTTCAACCAAATCCGAAAACCCAACGCCATCATTCTCCTTCTTTTCAGCATCTTCTTCCTCAGCGCAGCCCAAAACAATTATTTAACCGCCCCGCACGCTGGCCACATTGCCTGCTTCAGCAGTCTTAGCTTTAGCACTTCTCGCAGCCAAAATCGCCTCGATGAACTCTGTTATTAACTATGTTAACGCTCAGTCTGAAACCTTAGCAGGATGAACTCTGTATTTATGCTGAAGACTCTTAAAATTCTCCAATAAGTTTTTAAGAGATTTCCGCAATATACATGTTGGTGAACGCGCCTTGTCAGGGTTCGAGGAGTTTTGGGACAGATGGTTTAGGAGACGAAGACCGTTCTCCAGCTTCTTCGAAGAAATAGATGAAATGTTCAGGGAGATGGAGAGGATGTTCGAGAGGGACTTCGAGGATCTATCTAAGAGGGTTCCTAAGGACTTCATCCGTGAGAGAACACTTCCAGATGGAACAAGAATTAGGGAGTGGGGGCCCTTCGTATACGGATACAGCATCAAAATCGGCCCCGACGGTAAACCGGAAGTAAGGGAGTTCGGCAATGTGAAGCCAGGCTTAGGCGGAAGACCTGGAAGACCATCAATATCCATTAAGGAGGAGAGGGAACCGCTGGTTGACATCTTCAGCACCGACGGCGAGATAAAAATTATCGCCGAACTGCCAGGCGTTGAGAAGGATGACATAAAGCTTCATGGAACAGAAAACACATTAACGATAAGCGTTGATACGCCGCAGCGCAAGTACTACAAGGAGGTTGAGCTTCCCAGCGCCGTCGACCCTAAGCAGGCTAAATCAACATATAAGAACGGCGTATTAGAAGTTACGCTGCCGAAGAAAGAGGGGAAGGCCCCGAAGGGTGAACCGATAAAGATAGAATAGCACTATCTCACTTTTTATTTTGCTTATTGAACAAATCAACTCTAGATTCTTAGAGAGAATAAACTATAATAATGTATTTCATATTATTTTTTGTTGGATATCGCCCCTGCGACCAAACCTAAGGTCGGCTTAGATTGAAAATACTGCGCAGGAAAATCCTCAAAAAAGTTCAACGTGAGCTCCCTTGGATAAACCATATTCTGAGCGATGAAAAGGTAGCTGGCGACCTAAACCCCTCAGCGCCGAACCTTGAGATCCATGTTAGAGATGGAAGCCCATGCCTAATCTGCAGGGGAAGCCGCATGCTCTGCGGGAAAACCAGATGCCCAGCCGTAACGAAGCTTTACTCATTCCTAAGAGTTAAAAACCTCGTTAACTCTGATAAAATATTCGGTTCCTCGCCTCCCGGAGTATTTGTTGGGCGGATAGGCTACCCTTACGTTTATGCCGGACCGCTTGTCCCGCCGGTTTTGGGAGACACATCCCTATTTGACACCCCTGAGAAATGGGTTGGCAAAACAATTGAGGAAATAATTGATTTCAGAACAGGTTTAATACGTGGAAAATTTCTTGTCAACGTTAAAAAGCCTCTGAGCGGCGAGCGGTTCCTTGACAGAACATTGGAAATAGCCCTTTCAAGGGACTCTGTTAACACGGAGGTTCTCTTCAAGAGGAAGCCTTCTGGGAGCTTCCTTTTCGACGATGAGGTTCAACCCATGGGTCCATCAGCCCCGCTGCTGAAAATCGAGGTTGAAAACCCTAAGGTTGACCGCAGGATTGAGAAGGCACACGGCGACTCTGATCTTAGGGCTGAAGAAGCCATTCTGGATCTTTATAAGGGTGAGGTTCCGGTTTCAAGAATCCAAAGGGCGTTTAGCGCAGGCGCCTTCGGCTTAAAAAGGCAGAGGAGGCTTGTGCCGACAAGGTGGAGCATAACAGCTGTTGACTCATCGATCTCCAGGCGGTTAATAGAGGATGATGTTAAGGATAAGCCGGTGATAAGCGAGTACCGAGTTTACAGCTTCAACTATTTGGGGAACAGATTCGTTATTCTAGCGATGCCGTCTAAATGGCGATATGAGTGGATTGAAGCATGGTATCCCGGAACATTATGGAACCCTCAGGGGGGAAGCATAGCCATAGGGAGCGATTGGGAGAGCTATCAGGGTAGAACAGCATACGCATCTCTGGGGGGATGCTACTACGCGGTTAGGCTTGCGGTTGCAGAGGCGCTTTCAAGGGAACGTAGGCAGGCGGGTGTGGTGGCCATGAGGGAGATTCATCCAAGCTTCATCATGCCCCTAGGGGTATGGATTAACAGGGAGTGCGTTCGCGAGGCGCTGAAGCAGGAAGGCGAGAAGTTCGATACGCTTAGTGAAGCCCTCACATATGTAAGCTCGAAATTTTCAATCAGCATCGACGAATGGATAAAAAACAGCGCGCTGCTTAAAGACGCATTATACCAGGAGAGGATCACGAAGTATCTGCATTAGATGGCGCAATTAGCATATGGCGGAAAATGGGCTGAACCTAAGTTTTTCTTATGCCCCTAAGCAGATCCTTTAACAGAAAGTCCGAGGCGTTTTTCCCCTCCCTATCCCTTATCTCCAGCGCGTACCTCTTGAATTCCTCAAGGGTTACAGGCTTCATCCCCCTCTTCTGAGACAGGTATGCCGCCTGAACAACCGCTGTTGTTTCAGCACCTATCTTTTCATCGCATATTGGACGCGTATTGCTAATTATGCAGTTACACATGTTCCTTATCTCCTCAGCGAAGCTCTGAACCCATGAAATCTTGCCTAAATTAAACTCTCTCCTATCGCCTTTAGCGTCACGTATCACCAGATTCGTCTCGTCGCCTTTAGCCTCCGGCCTTATTTCACCGCCTGTTCCAATTATGGCTGTATCCATCGAGTCCCTATGGGACCATGAGCCCTCAACGTGCGCCGTCACCCACCTGCCGCCGTCATCATCAAACCTTATTAGGACATGCGCGTCATCCTCAACCTCGAAGGGCCTGAACATGCCCTGTATAAACCTTGTCTTCATGCGTATGCATATGCCGTAGGGTTCAGCCGCCTTGACAACCGCAGGTTTCTTATCAAAACCGCTTAGGAACCATGAGCATGTGATAGCGTGCACCCCGTTATCCAGCAGGGAGCCGCCTCCGGCTATTTCAGGATCCCAGAACCATGATGCCCACTCCGGCCCTCCGTGGGCTGTTGCCAGAAATATCAGTTGCGGCTCACCTATAGCGCCGCTGTCAATAAATTTCTTGGCGTTATACCAGAGGGTGTGATAAAGCCAGTTCTCATTATGCTGATAAATCTTCTTCGCATCCTCAACGGCTTCGATGATCTCTAGGCATTCTATGTATGTTCTAGCCATCGGTTTTTCACACATGACGTTTACGCCGTTCTTTAGGGCCTCTATAGCCGTTTGACTATGAAACTTGGTTGGCGTGCATATGTCAACCAGGTCCAGGTCCTCTTTCGAAAGCATATCGGATAAGCTTAGGTAAGTTTTCAATTCATCAGCGTCCCCCTTCAGCCTCTCAGCCAATTCCGCATTGCCCTCCTCCATAGCTTTTTGAGCCCTCTCCCGATAGATGCTTCTGACCTTTCTCTCAGCAGTCCTTAAAGCGGATTCTGAAACATCGCATATGGCGGCAAGATGCGCCTCAGCTATGTTCGGGTACGCTGGAAGGTGGGCGCCCTGAAAGATCCCGCCGGATCCAACAACTCCGATCTTAACTCTTCTCATAGAGGAGACACCTCATCCACTCCAATATGCGGATAGATTTAAAAGATTTATCATAGATTTATCATATGCAACCCCGAAACTTCGTAAATAAAGTTAATTTTATAAGAGGGTGCTGCTTTATATTAATGTCAAGATTTAGCGGCTGGGAGGAATGACATATAAGCTTTGAATATGTTGTTGAAACGGAGGATTTAGCTAAATATTATCAGATGGGCCCCATAACAGTTAAGGCTTTAGACGGCGTTGACGTAAGGATTAAACGCGGCGAGTACATATCAATCATGGGTCCTTCAGGTTCAGGTAAGACGACGCTCTTCAACATGGTCGGCGGCATAGACCGCCCAACGCGGGGAAGAGTATACATCGACGGTGTTGACATTGCCAAGTTGGACGCGTATGAGCTTGCATGGCTTAGATGTAGGAAGATAGGGTACATCTTTCAAACCTTCAACCTTATCCCGGTCCTAACAGCCATAGAGAACGTCATGCTACCCATGATCTTCGCCGGCGTGGAACGTGAGGAAAGATTCAGAAGGGGTAGGGAAATTCTTGAGATGGTTGGTTTGGGTGATAGGCTTAATCATAAGCCAACTGAGCTCAGCGGCGGCCAGCAGCAGCGTGTGGCCATAGCCAGGGCCCTAGCGAATAATCCAGTCATCATACTCGCGGATGAGCCGACTGGAAACCTAGACCTACATACAGGGCTTGAGATAATAACTCTCCTGAGGGAAATGAACAAGGAAAAAGGGGTAACGGTTATTTCAGCCACCCACGACCTGAAAATGATCGATGTCAGCGACAGGATAATTTACCTACGTGATGGGCGGGTAGACCGTTACGAGACTAGAGCGGAAGTATACGTGAGAGTCTCAGAATAGACATTAACAGGGATTTAAAACAAATCAGAAATTCAACATTACAAAATGAGATTTTAAATTTTAATAGTAGAGGAAGGAATAGGGGGAAAGATTAGGCTGAAGGCGTGAAGAGGCCTCTGAAATCATAGGCAGGGGATCTGAGAGATTCGCGATGCACGTGAAGGGAGGGCTTCACAGAGGCTGATGACTGGCTTCCTGAAAGATTCTTTAGCCCAAAATGGGACGGTGTTCTCTCAAAAACTTCGTTGGATACTGAAGGCTTAAAAAACGCTATTGAACTGTATTATGAAATGATGGGTTGGGATAAGATGGGCGTCCCTACAAGGGCTAAGCTAGAAGAGCTAGGTATAGGTTGGACCTACGAGTACGTCTCTAACATGCTTCAATAGGAAATTAGGGATCTATCTGCCCAATCTAACCCAGTCGACTCTTTTAGCAATCTGCTTCAAATGGGACTTTAGAATCTTCTCAGCCGTTTCAAAGCCGAGGCGGCCAGCGTTCCACGTTACGAAGGGCGGATAAAATGACGCCTCCTTAAATACGGCTTTTCCATCCTTAATCTCAAATTTTATGTATCCGAGCTCTCTAAGGTAGCATGAGTCGTTTGGGCAGAGAATGTCTATCTCTCTTAGCTCATGCTTTAAGTAAAGCACCTTATATTCTTCTGGGTCATCTATTATTCTTCCACAGGGACATTGAATTTTCTCAATCTCTTCAGTCAAAACTTACACCTCCATTCTACTCCTCTGCGAAGAATTCTTCGGCCGTTAGGATAAGGCCTCGTCTCTCCTCAATATTCTCTATGGCGCCATCTCTTAGGAAAACCACTCTGTCGCTTATGTCGATCATCTTCAGGTCGTGGGTGGCGCATATGATCGTTGTGCCGCGTTCAGCCTTCAAGCGGTAAAGCAGCTGCACTATTGCGAAGCCAGTATTAAGGTCCAGGTTTCCAGTCGGCTCATCCGCAAGTATGATTGCCGGATCATTCGCTAGGGCCCTGGCTATGGCCACACGCTGCTGCTGGCCGCCGCTGAGCTCAGTTGGCCTGTGATTAAGCCTATCACCCAAACCAACTGTGCTTAGAAGTTCAGCGGCCTTCTTCTCACGCTCCTCCTTAGGCACGCCGAGGAAAACCATCGGTAGGGCAACGTTTTCTTTAGCCGTTAAGACCGGGATAAGGTTGAAGGTTTGAAAGATGTACCCTATCTTTCTACATCTAAGCCAAGCCATGGATTTTGACGGAATCCTCGATAAATCTATTCCATCTATAAATATGTCGCCCTTTGTAGGTCGATCTATGCCGCCGACCATGTTGAAGAGCGTCGTCTTACCTGAACCTGAAGGACCCATAACGGACAAGTATTCTCCACGCGGTATCTCAAGGCTTATTCCACGTAGGGCGTGGACAACTTCACCCCTAAGGTAGTAGTCTTTGTGAACATCAACGACCTTAACCGCCGGAACCATCTTCTCCATAAGTCATTTCACTTCTTAATAGTCTCTTCTTAATTTTAATTCACTAGATACTTATATTTTTAATGCTTAAACATCCATTTTGCCCGCTTCATAAATAGGGCGATAAGAAACATTTCTTGCATAAGAAAAGCCGGAGGAAACTAGCCGTTCAGGATTAAGAGAGGCTTAGTAAGAAAGCCATGGTTTCCTTACGCGGGATGATTTGGGAGCAGGGGGATAGTGAGCAACCAGCCGATGAAACCCTAGAAGCGAGAATACTCCGTCTTCAGCAGCGGAAAGCATCAATCTTCTGCTTGAAATATTAAAAATTTGCGTGATTTTTGGGAAGCGCTGTTTTTCAGCATTCTTTCATATAATATGCGGATGTATGCGTAAATGATGATAAAGATTATTTATGGATTTCTTTATGGTTTTTCGGGTGTTAATCTTGAGCTTATGGAAGCACATTCATGAGTTGGCGAATAAAGAATTAGACCTCATAAAGAGGAAAAAACAGGCGCTGGACGATTTGTTCTCCTCTGGAAGAATCTCGCAACCAACATATGAGCATCTAAACAGCGAGATAAACGAGGCCTTGACAAGCGTGGAGAAATATCTTGAGACCATAGTCTGCAAAATGGAATCTAGAGCCCAGGATCTAGAGAAGCAGATAGGAACCTTAGAGATATTTCTTGCCAATACTGAGATGCTTCATGTTACAGGCGAGATTGACGATGAAACATATGAGAAGCAGATGAAGGCAATAAACCTTGGTTTAGAAGCGGCGAAGCAGGAGCTAAGCGAAATAAAAAGCATCTTAGAGGGGCCTAAACCTGCCGAGGCAACTGAGGCAACAGTATGCGAGCATGAAGAGGAGAAAACTGAAAAACCGGCTGAAGAAACGAGTACTGAGGAGACACCCGGAGTATTTTAGATATCGGAGAGAAGATTTAAAGAAAAATCTAGACCCTTTTTTCTCCTCAATATTTTAGCGGCTAAAGTCTCGCCACCTCATACTCTTGATATTTCCTTACAACCTCATGGAGTTTAGGAGCTTCAAAGAGCCTCCTCTTTGTTATATCGTTAGCGGCCGCCATATACATTTCACTTATGATGGCCTTAAGATGCGGGTCTAAGCTCGGCGGAGACAGCTTGCATAGCCTCCTCCAATCTTCTAAGCCCGCTGCCTCAGATCTCCTTTTCGCCTCCACAACATCCTTATACCATTCGGTTTTTCTATAGAATTGTCTGGCAACCTCCTTGCTGACATGTACTCCATCATATGTGAAGCGGCACTCATCCAGCGTGCCAACTACATCCGCGATCATAAGTCTCCTCTCATGATCAAATGCCAGCTCGATCTTCCCATCCTCATTTGTTAAGCCAGCTCCCGAAGCCACTTCGGATATTACATCGTCGGTTTTGAGAAGCATACCTTTTATCTCATCCACCTCGTGATCCATTAGGCCGGCTATCTTCTTCGCCTCACTCCAAGTGATATACCGGTCTTTCTCCTCGAGCTTTGTGCTGACATCTAGGATTGGCTTAGAAAGTTTCTCGCCGGGCTTGGGATAATGATCTAAGCCTAGGTCTTCAATTGTAATTAAGCCCTGCTCAAGCCTTCTAAAGATCGATGAGCCTTCAGGCAGGCCGTTTCGATATATGATTTCAAGCGGTATTAGGTAGTTCTTCAGGTTCGATGTGAACACGCTGTAGTCATATTTTAATCCGGCTTCATCCCAATAGGCTCTTGGCCTATAAACATTGACTAAATTAAATTCCATCACGTTTGTTGGTTGATCCAGCTCATCGAACCTTAGGATATTCCCGCTTCCATCCACTAGGCCCCTATAGTGCGTTTTAATCCCTCTTTCCTCAAGCTTCTCGAAGAAGAAAGCGCCCATTAGGCATAGCGCTTCACCCTTAGAGGGTATGTGATCCGGCATTTCACCCCAGTCGAATACTGAGTAGCGGTTTGAAAAGTGGAATCTACCTATCCCCATTGTCTCCTTAGTCGGCGCCTTAACGATCTCTAAGTCCTTCACGCTGCCCAATCTCAGATTCCCCTCCTAATATTCCTAACAGCTTTATCAGCCTCCTCGATTTCTATCCTTTTTGAACTTTGATATTTAAGGATATTTTCGGATAGCCGAGGGTCATCTAATGCTAAGATCTTCGCCGCGGCTATAGCTGCGCCCTCAGGCTCAATGGTTACAACTGAGCCTATGCCGCTTGGAACCCTTAATGAGGAATATATGTCTGCGCCGCTGAATTTTTCGGAGTATGGTGGACATGCTATAACCGGTTTCTGCGTGTTTGCATCCACAAAGGCGCTTAACGCGTTAGATCTTCCAGCAACAGTTATGAAAACCACCCTATCATTCTCGTATTCTTTCAATATTTCCAGAACTTTCTCCGGGGTCTTGTGGGCGGATGCAACCCGAAGCTCATATTCAACACCTAGGGCGCTTAGGTATTCAGCTATTTCCCGGGAGAATTCGAGATCTGTCTTTGAGCCCATTAAAATCACAACTTTATCGTTCATTTTAGCATCCTCCATTTTAGACTAATCACTCAGCGGGAAGGACGCAATATTGTTTGCTCTACCTGACTTATATATGGCCATTATGACCTCGAGAGATTTTCGGCCCTCAACCCCGTCGACAGCCGGCTTTCTATTTTCAAGGATTGCCTCAGCGAAGTCTTTTATTAAGGCTGCATGGTTGGTTGCCGGAACGAGCTCAGGCTTAGCCCATGATTTCAATCCCTCCTTCCCGGCTTCTGAAACCATGTCCTCCCCGCCAATTATGGACCATCTTTTCAGACTCTCGCCTTCAATTATGGCTGTTCCCCTTGTTCCATGTATTTCAAGCCTGGTTGGCAGCCCAGGGTGGATCGCTGTGCTTCCCTGTATTATCCCTATGGCGCCGTTCTCAAATCTTATTATTGCAGCGGCGAGATCCTCAACTTCTATTCTGTGAGCGAATGTATCCATTTGAGCCCAGAGATACTTTGGGGAACCCATGATCCATAATAGGAGATCTATTGTATGAATTGCTTGATTTATCAGCACGCCTCCTCCTTCAGTTGACCAGCGTCCTCTCCACGCGCTGTTTTCATAGTATTCTTTGTCTCTGAACCATTCAACCACAGCCTCACCTAGGATTAGACGCCCGAATATTCCGTCGTCTACGGCCTCCTTAACCTTCTTGATGGTTGGGTCAAATCGCGATTGGAGGATCACTCCAAGTTTCACCCCCTTTCTCTCAGCTTCCCTAATGATTTCATCCGCCTCTTTGAGGCTTATCGCCATAGGCTTATCGATTAGAACATGCTTATTGGCTTCTATTGCGTCTAAAGCCATAGGATAGTGCTGATAGTGCGGAGTATTTATTGCGACGGCGTCTACTGGCGCCTCCGTAAGCATCCTTCTGTAATCGGTGTACCATTGTTTTACGCCCCATTTTGACGCGAATTCCCTTGCTCTTTCTTCAGTCCGGCTTGCAACGGCCGTTAGCTCGGCTATGCCGCTGTTAGCTATCAGCGCTATTCCATTTGCGCAAAAGTTAGCGCCAACACCTGTTCCAATTATGCCGAACCTAACTTTTCCAGCCATGATGGCTGCACCCAGCCTGAAAATATTTAATATTACATTATTATTTTCCTATCCTATATAAAATAGGGTTTTCTCCTCATCACAGCCTCAATAAACAGATTCTTCAAATATTCATCGCTCACGCCCCGCCTCATGGGCTCCAGAAGGTCTACTAGGTTATCGTTCCTGAATAGGCATGGTTTAAGCCTCCCATCGGATGTGAGGCGGATTCTATTACAGTGAAGGCAGAATTCAGTATTATGCATAGGCTTGACGACCTCAACCTCAGCCCCATTGTCAAGAATATACTTTTTCCTATGCTGCATCCGCCTAACAATTATTTTTGAGGCTTTTCCCTCAAGCTCTTTTTCAAGGCTGCTTAGATCAGCGTGATACTGATCATAAAAGATTTCGTTGCCGAACTTCTCAAGCTCAATTATTTGAAGCACTATGCTGTGGCTTCCGGCAAAATCTATCAGTTCGCCTACTTCATCATCGTTTACGTTTTTAAGCAGGACCACATTTGCTTTAACCGGATTTAAGCCCACCTCAACCGCCCTAATTATGCCATCAATAACGTTTTTATGGGCATTTATGCCAGTGATAAACCTAAACCTTTCAGGTTTCAGGCTGACCAGGCTGACGTTAACCCTTGAAAGTCCAGCTTCCTTCAATTGCTCAGCATATTGGGTTAGGAGGAAACCGTTTGTTGTCATGGAAACATCTTTTACGCCGGATATGCTGCTTATCCCGCGCGTTATGTCAATTATGTCGCTGCGCAGTAGGGGTTCACCGCCCGTTAACTTAACGCTGTCAACACCTAAGGAGGCAGCTAACCTAACTATTCGCTCAATTTCTCCAGCCGACATCTCAACCCCGTAATTTGGCGTTTGACCCTCACGGTGGCAATAGATGCAGCTGAAATTGCATCTTTGAGTAACTGACACCCTTATGTTTTCAACAGCCCTTCCAAAGGGATCCTTAATCGCCAAATCAGCTTTCTCCTTCTAAGGAAAGGGGTGAAACAAGCATTTATCTTTTACCAGAAGCAGCAAAGCAACATAAAATTTAATTTATTCCTTGAGCAAAGAATTGTTGGGCCCGTGGCCTAGTCAGGATAGGGCATCGGCCTCCTAAGCCGAGGGTCGGGGGTTCAATTCCCCTCGGGCCCGCCACATTAAAATTAAAGTTTTCGCCTCTAAGATTCCACCTATTTTTGAATTTGCCTGAGAAAAATGGTTTATTTTCTTGAGTCGCTCTTATTTAAGAATTTTGTGGCTGGCCTTATGGGATGGTTGTTTCGGGGCTGAGGTGTCTTTTTATAATCTCTGAGAAGGCCGAGGAAGTAAGGGCTGTTTTCAGGATCTCTGTGATGGCTTCTACGGGCCCCATCGCCCTGGATCGCCTGCAGGCCCTGAAGGCTGCCAGGTAGAGGCTCAGGTTGTCCT
>CALKGV010000099.1 GCA_938091805.1 uncultured archaeon
AAACTTAAATAGTTTTGCAATGAGTTCATTGATAGAAATGAGATAGTGTGTATGAGGGTCTACCCCTCCAGAAGCATGCTTGCGGCCGAATCATTCTTCAGGCGGGTCCTAAAGCTATGCGATGGAAGACCAGAGTTCATAGTGGATAAGGCCCCATGGCTGAAACAAGCATTAATCCATCTTGGACTGGACTATCACCATCAAGCCTTCGGCGAAAGAAGCCTGGCAGAATCAGCATTCTCATCACTGAAGCAGAGGGCAAGAGTATTCTTTAACAACATAACAGTAAACCTAAGATATAACGAAAGCATGAGATGGAGTAGGAGCATAGAATGCTGGAACCTACTCTGCGACAGTTCACATACCACTACAACAACCTAAGGAGGTAAACCTTAAGTTGCCATGTCCCTTCCAACATACGTTACTAAATTAATTATAAGATAGTGAGATTTTTTATTAGCTTGGATTTTGAAACAACGGTAGAAGGGTAGAGGAATAGACTTCATCTTCCATGATTGTTCCTTGAGAAGGGAATCATGGCCTTCAGTACTGCTCTACTGGAGTTTAAAAGGTAAAGGACCTCTGATGCCATTTGTTCCTTCAAAACATGAAATCATAGTTGAAAATTTTAGAAGGGTTCTAGTACTGGATTGAATCCCGCATTTCAATAAGTTTCCTTATTTCTACTATATAATCTGAGAAACTATAATTTCTCTTCCATCTGCTTTTAAGACCGATCTTGAGATATAGGCTTTCCACTATCAAATCTTCAATTATAATCGAATTGTTCCCAACTATTCTACGTAATGCTTCAGAGAAAACCTGGGGCTTCTCCGATATTTTATTGATTTTTAATGAATATTTCTCCCTCATAATCCTAAGAATACGTTCAAATGTTCTTTTCCCAAAAACATTTAGCATGACCTCCTCCATAGTTTCATTAATTAGTTTATTCGCTCGCTCCCTATCCAACTTCATCATTCCCGTTTTGTCGCCCATTGTACAGAACGAGGGCTATTTTCCAGCTTTCATTTATTTTTGTTTTGAGAAATAAACTTAAGTATACTATATTACGAAACAAAGATAATTTTAACGCAGCATATATCAAGTCGGCTTAAGCTGACTTGTAAAATATGAAAACAAAAAGAATAAACCTTTTTATTTCATTTTAAATCTTATCTATATTATACTGGAGGAAACGATGGGCTCATTGGAGACATTAGACAAGACCAAGAAAATAATTGGCCATGGGACATGGTACGATAAGGTAGCGTTGAGGATAATAGAGCGAGAGCGTAAGCTGGGCAGAAGCCTAGATGTTATCAGGGTTGAAAGCGGGGTTGCAGCCTCCGGTTTCCCGCATATAGGCAGCATATCTGAGGTTGCAAGGAACTATGCGGTCTCACTTGCAATTAAAGAGCAGGGATATAAGTCTGAGTTCATAGTCTTCTCTGATAATAAGGATGGTTTAAGGAAGGTTCCGGAGGGGCTGCCTAAATCGCTGGAGAAATATCTGGGCTACCCTGTTACCGACATCCCAGACCCATATGATTGCCATCAGAGTTATGGCGACCACATGGTTCACCTTTTGCTAGAAGCCTTAGATAAATGCGGCATAGAATATAGGCTTATATCCGCAGTTGAAGCCTACGGAAAGGGCTTACTCAATAGGGAAATACTTGATATACTGGAAAACGCTGGAAATGTAGGCGAAATTATTTGTGAAGAAACTGGGCAGAAAAAGTATCTAGAATCTCTTCCATATTTTCCAGTATGCGCTTCATGCGGAAGAATATACACCACAAAGGCATACAAGTTTCTGCCCAAAGAAAATAAAGTGCTCTATTCATGTGAGGGCATGGAAGTTAAAGGGAAATGGCTGGAGGGCTGCGGATATAAAGGCGAAGTTGACTACACTAAAGGCGAGGGAAAGCTGGGCTGGAAAGCCGGTGAACTCGCGGCAAGATGGCGGGCTCTCGAAATAAAGTTTGAAGCCTATGGAAAAGACCTCACAGACTCGATCAAGGTTAATGATAGAATTTCACGTGAAATACTTGGATACGAACCACCGCTGCACGCACGATACGAAATGTTTCTAGATAAAAGTGGGAGAAAAATCTCTAAGTCAGCTGGCAATGTTTTCACACCGCAAGTCTGGCTAAGATATGGTTCACCCCAATCCATGCTCCTTCTAACACTGAAGCGTTTTGCAGGGACAAGAAGCATCTCCGTCACAGAAGTACCGCGCTACATGGACGAATTAGATGAATTGGAAGACATATACTTCGGCAGGGTTAAAATCGGCGACTCGATAGAAGAAGCCAAGCTAAAAGGCTTGTATAAGTATTGCTGGTTAATGAAGCCCCCCGAGAAGCCGAGCATGCATGTACCATATAACGTATTAACCTACTTAGCTAAAGTTGCCCCTAAGGGATCAGAGATCGAATTCATAACAAAGAAACTAAAAGACTATGGATACTTAAGGGATGATGTGCTCACTGAGGACTTGAAGAAGCGTGTTGAGTACGCCTTTAATTGGGTGAAAGATTTTGAGGAAATAACCGAGAAAGAGGTTGAACTACGTGGTGAGGAAGCAAACGCGATAAGGCATCTCATTCAGAAGATTCATGCCATAGATGAGGATGAAAAAATTCAGAGCGCAATATTTGAGGTTGCCAGAGAAAATAACCTGAACCCGAAAGACTTCTTTAAAACATTATACAATATTCTTTTAGGCTCACCTTCAGGTCCAAGGTTAGGCCCATACATAATTGCTATGGGTAAAGATAATGTAATAAGGGCTTTGGAGAGATCCTTAGAGAAATCTAATGTTTAATCTTACTCGATAACTCCTCAATACTAACCTCCTCCTGAACCTTATCCCTCATATTTCTTAAAACAACCTTCCCCTCACCTATTTCTTTACGCCCAACGATAACCACGTGCGTTATTCCCTTTTTACTAGCGTCTGAAAGAGAACGTGAAAGCCCGCGTCTCATCACTTCCATCTCAGTTTTTATTCCGCTTCTCCTAAGTGCAAAAGATATTTTAAGAGCTTTCGATATGATGCTTTCCTCCACAGGAACCACCAAAACTTTATAGTCAGGGGCCCTAGAGGGGCTAATCCCCTGTTTCTCCATTGCAAGCATAATTCTATCCATGCCGAGGGCTACGCCAACAGCTGGAACCTCCACGCCGCTGAAGAGCTCTATTAATTTGTCGTATCGTCCGCCGCCGCCTATTGCGATGCCTAATTCAGGTACATAAGCCTCGAAGATTATCCCAGTGTAATATTCTAATCCCCTGGCGAAGCCAGCCTCAAAATAAAATTTAGCATCCAGGCCAGAATCTTCAACAAAACTGATAATTTCATCTAGGTTACTTATGGAATCTAATGCTTTCGGATAATCTTCCACGGTCTCAATCATAATTTTCATGATGACTTCTCTTCTCTCCCCTCTAATTCCAAAGATCCTCTCAAGCGTTTCCAAACATTTACTTGATGCCCCGTACTCCCTAGCGAGCCTTAATGCTTTATCCCACTCCTTATCATCCAGCAACTGCATAATTGCATTCTGCCCTTCCTCCAATATACCCTCACATCCAAGTATGCCACGTAAAATTCCGACATGATTCACTTTTATTGTATAGCCTTTAATGCCTAAGGTTTCCAGGAAGTCGCATGTTAAACCGAGAACCTCAGCATCAGCCTCAGGTCTATTTGACCCTACAAGCTCATAGTTCGCTTGCCAAAATTCACGGTATCTCCCCATTTGGGGTTCATCGTACCGATATAGGCTTCCAACTGAAAATAATTTTATTGGTTTGGGGACGCTAAGCAATTTCGTTGAGACAAGCCTCGCTATTGAAGCCGTGAATTCCGGTCTCAACGCAACCTTCCTGCCGCCTAGATCCTCAAAGACATACATGCGTTTTCTATTCTCCTCACCGATTTTAGCAGCTAAAAGATCATAGTGTTCAATAATTGGGGTTATAACCTCATCATAACCGTAAAGCTCAGCCAATCTTCTAGCGGTATTCTCGATGAACCTAAGTTTCTCAGCCTCATTCGGCAGAAAATCTCTCATGCCACGCACAGGCTGACGGAAACTTGAATTCAAGCGAAACATCCCCAAATATGCAAATACATATTAAAATAAAGCATCGAAAATAAAATGTTTCTCTAAAAATTAGCTTTCAGCGTTTATTGGACTCAGGAGCGGGAAAAGATCGTCATCCATTCTGCGTCCACGTACCTCGATTTCCTCATCGTCCAAAATAATAAATTAAAGAACAGCATATGAACGTTTCGCATATTTCCAGTCTATTTTTCGCCATGCCCAACATTAATTTATAAGCATTTTTACTTGCAGGTTGAATTAATTGAACCTAATATTTCAGGAACCCCTCGTCTTCTCATACATTTTATCTAGAGTCCAGCGGATCGCCGATCTTAGCTCCCGCTCCCTCTGCGGAGCTACATTTCGGATTAGAACCTCACGAATTATTTTTCCATCAGCCTTTATATCGAAGGATAGAGCTTCCTCCGGCATTAATTCGCCTCTTCTAACAGCCTCTTGATCAGCATCACGCATTTTAACCAGAACCTTATCAACAAGAAAGGCTTCAAATGGCGGAGTACTCATATCAAACTTTTTATCCACTTCCGGAACAACCCTCATATTTCTATTTTCAACATAAATATTTGCTAATAGTTCACCAGCTACGGATCTCAACGGTATAACTTTCGCTGGCTCCTTATCCTTAATTTGCGGCATAGACAACGCTGGCGCCGCCTCAGCGGGCTTAGAAGGAGCCGGATGAACAATTTCCTCAGCTCTTCTAAAGCTTCTTTCCAGCAGAATGCTATTGACGATCTCTAGAAGAGACTTTAATCCCTCAATTTCAGCTTCAAGAGACTTTACTCTCTCTTCAAGCATCTCCCTAAGCTCCGCCAGCTTTCTTATTTTTTCCTCCTCCATTTTGACCGTTACTCCAGAAATAGTTTAGTTAATCCTCAGATATTAAAGTGAGGGAACCGCGATATATTTTTAATCTTTGTTAAATTAAAATATATGTGGGTGTGTTGAATGCAAATAAGCGTCTATATTCTGGTTGAGGTTGAAAGAGGAGAACCATGGCAAATAGCATCTGAAATATCAAAGATCGAAGGGGTCAAAACAGCTCATGCTGTGACCGGACAATATGACATAATAGTCTACGCAGAACTTGACGATTTAGACGCGTTAAAAAATGTTATAAAGAAAATTCATGCCATAGAGGGAGTTCAGCATACTCAAACAGCTGTGTGCATACCATAAAGCATGGACATGAACTGTTGTTTTTAAATCAACCAGTTATCATCACTGAAAACATGCGCATTAACAGACAAAACGGCATCAGTTTTTGGCATCTCTCCACTATTTTTGTGACAATCTCCACCCTTTTTAACTTCACCGTCCAAGTTAGAGCTGACCTGACCGCCGCAAATCGTTATATAAAATTTGTTTATCTACATGATGCTGCATAATCTTACTTAGCAGTAAACTAGGCTTCATTCAGTTTTAATCGAAGATGCGCTTAGTAAAAGAACCGATGCAGCTCATATAGAACCCCTTTAGAACTACTCTAACATACTTAATTGCTCAAGTGATCCAACAAATGTTCCGTCAAGCAAATAAATCTCCGCCTTACTTAGGTTTACGCTTCCCGAACGAAGAACTGGACCCATAAAGTCTTTAAAGATCGCCTCCCTAGATATGGAAGCTCTATTTATTGTTCTTCCGCCTAAAAAATCATTAAAGGACGGCATTATTAAGAGGTTTTTCATCCTGATCTCCATAGATAGGCTGGACTTCACTAAGATTCTTATATCTTCATCCGTCTTAAATTTGATATTGTAACGTCTAAGCATGGATCGAGCGAGAGATTCGCTATTGCAGGGCGCCCTAACCCAAATTTGGCTGGTTATGCGGAAGCCCATGGGATCCTTAAATGTTATCGTTGGGTGAATATGCCCTACAACCAGCGTTTCACATGCCAACATTTTAATGTCAGGCCATGCATGCCCATGGAAGAGCCCAACATCGCCAATTATTATTCCCTGCTGCGGTATAATCTCCACGCCTTCCGGTAAGAGAACCTCTATATTTCCATCATGATTCCCTGGGACAACTTTTATGCATGGCACTTTACCGCGTAGTTTTTCGAAGAATATTGGCACGTCACGCCATTCCTCGATCTCTATTTTTTCAACCGTATGCTTAACATCTCCAAGCACTATAAGGCAATCAGGCTTCTCAAGAGAGATTACACGCTCAATCTTTTTCAAAAGTTTGCTGGTTTGGGATGGTATATGAATGCCTTCCTCCGCAAGCGATGCCTCCCAGCCTAGATGCAGATCTGAAACAACTAGAAACTTTTCTGAGCTGCTAACTAGAAGAAGCGCAGCATAGGGGGCTACGGGTTTCAGCAACGTGGCATTCTCACATGTCATAGATATCACTTATCTAGGTGCATTTGGACTAATTAGGAGGCGTATTTTGTCGAAAATATCTCTGTTCGCGGAGGCTACTACCGAGAAGCCCCTAGGCTCGGTTAATTGAGCATTGGGCATATCTTCGCCATTCGGCTGAAGAAATACTCCGCCAGCTTCTCTAACAATCAGCATGCCAGCTGCAAAATCCACCATTCTAAGTTTTCCTCTTATGTCTACATATGCATCTAAAAGTCCCGATGCGACATGGCATATTTCTAGGGACGCTGAACCTAGAGCTCTCACGCCCCTGACTTCACCCACCAGCGGCGCTACTTTCTCAATTGAACCCGGGCTTCTCGAGATATCTATGCTTAAAACAGCCTCCTCAAGAGTTTTAATGCTTGATGTTTTTATCGGCTGACCATTAAATTTCGCGCCTTCCCCTTTTTCAGCAGAATAAATCCCTCCGTTATACAAATCTATTACAGCCGCGGCTTCAATATCTCTTAACCAGCTTGTTGGCGACATAGCTATTGAAGCGGATGCGAAGCCTATTCCCCTTATTGCATTCGTCGTTCCATCAACACCATCAAGAATAAGATAAAATTTCGGGGATAAGCCGACCTCTTTAACACCGCATTCTTCACCGATAAGGATGCATGAAAAATTCTTCTTCTTGAGGTATTGTAGAGCCGCCGTTTCAGACGCGGCGTCTATAAACCTTGTCTTATCTCCACCAAAGCCTAAGCCAAGCACTTCCCTTGACTTTGCAGTTCCAAGCAGCGGATGAACGGCGGAAAATATCTCTTTAGCAAGATCGGTTAGCATACTGAGCTTCCAGCTCATCTCATATTTCTCCATCCGACTATAGACGGGTTTTCCATTAAATATTCTATGCAGCAACTTTATATTATGTTTCCTCATCAAGAATATTGATGGAGGGATATTCTTGGCTGAGACTGAGAAGAAAAAGAAGTATTACTATTATGGGAAGGAAGAGAAGAAGGCTGAAGAAGTGAAAAAGAGAAAGGTGAAGAAGAAGGCTTAACCAGCTTTTAAACCCTCTTTAAGGAAACGCGGCATACACGCTTCATCTTCGATTGGATTAAACTTCTCCAGCCGACTTATATCTAATGGGATCACGATTCTGGAAACCATACCGTGAAGGCTATAAGGGAGCCTAATGAGTCTCATGCTGCCCGATGTTACCCACTCGTCTATCATGAACCCTCTACTTTTTATTTCTTCGGCAATCTCCCTTCGTTTTTCTTTGCTCCAGCTGAAAACATCCTTATCGAAAACGTGTATATGGAATCCTCTTCCAGAGTAGACTACTCTAATATCTGAGAACATCTTGGATAGTTCTTCGTGAAGTCTCATGGTTTCATTCTTCACCATCTCAAGCTCTATTTCACAAAAGCTTAACCCCTGATGCCTCTTCATTTTATCTTCCAGCGAACCATGTATTGGGCATGTTAAGTTCTCCGGGTCTAAATCAAAAGCCATTTCTTGACCAATGATATTTTCGTTATCATCGTAGACATTTCTATCATAATAAACTGATTCCGGTAGAAACTTTAAAATCCACCTTCTTAAATCTCTAAGACCCCTATATTTGTCTATCAATATTGTAGTTGAAGCGTCATCTTCATATTCCGGCGGATAAATCCTTGTATGCCTACCAATTATCACTGCGAAAACCATTTTCCCAGCCCAACCTCTAAGCCACCCACGAACCCCGTCGACATTAAATTCTTCGCTGTAGAAGTGTTTACGCTCCTCTAGATTTGAGGGACGCATCCCCTTAGGCATGTAATAGTCATTTAGCATTTAATTCCACCTTTACCATGAAAATTGTTTAGGTTGTTCCAACCTCCCAGCTTGAGAGGTACTGCTTCTGCTCTTCAGTTAATTCATCGATATCTATACTCATTGACTTCAGCTTTAACTTAGCGATCATTTCATCAATCTCTCGCGGAACACCATAAACTTTAGGCGCCATCTTAGGGTTCTTAGCTAAATATTCAACGCATAATGCCTGATTTGAAAATGACATATCCATAACTTCCGATGGGTGCCCCTCAGCTGAAGCCAAATTTACAAGTCGACCCTCGGCGAGCAGGTATATTCTTCTCCCATCTTTAAGTTTATATTCCTCAAGGTTCGGCTTTATGAGCCTTTTTGATACGGAAGCCTCCTCCAAACTGGGCACGTTTATCTCAACATTGAAATGCCCACTATTAGCAAGTATTGCACCATCCTTCATTTTGAGCATGTGTTCTTTTCTTATGACATTTATATTTCCAGTCACC
This sequence comes from uncultured archaeon, assembly GCA_938091805.1. Classification (GTDB taxonomy): domain Archaea; phylum Thermoproteota; class Bathyarchaeia; order Bathyarchaeales; family DTEX01; genus DTEX01. The sequence continues at coordinate 8,791 of CALKGV010000099.1, forward strand.
GTCACGAAGATATCACCTATCGAAGCTGCTTCAGACATGGGCATCACTTGGAAGCCATCCATTACTGCTTCAAGCGCACGCAGCGGATTAACTTCGGTGATTATTACATTTGCACCCATGCCCCTAGCTCTCAACGCCAACCCTCGCCCACACCAACCGTAGCCGCAAACAACAAACCTTTTTCCAGCTAAAAGCGTGTTTGTCGCCCTTAATATGCCGTCTATAGTGCTCTGTCCGGTTCCATAGCGATTATCGAACAAATATTTTGTGTAGGCATCATTCACGGCTATAATTGGGTATTCAAGCACCCCTTTCTGAGCCATTGCCTTAAGCCTCATAACCCCAGTTGTGGTTTCCTCAGTTCCGCCCTTAACGTTTTCTATAGCATCCCTTCTGGAAGCATGCATTGTGCCTACCAGATCCGCGCCATCGTCTAAGGTGACGGTCGGCTTGTGATCTATAACGCGGTTTATGCACCAATAGTAATCTTCCGTTTTTTCGCCGCGCCAAGCATAAACTTTGACGCCCATTCTCGCCAATGCCGCCGCAACCTCATCCTGCGTTGACAATGGATTTGAACCGCAAAGTGCAACCTCAGCTCCACCAGCAGTAAGCGTTTTAATTAAGACCGCCGTCTCCTTGGTCACATGTAGGCATGCTCCAATTCTTAAGCCCTCAAGCGGTTTTTCCACAGTAAAACGCTGAGCAATCTGATTTAGAACGGGCATATGTATTGAAGCCCATTCAACAAGTAATTCGCCCTTATCGGCCAAACTAGGATCTTTAATTTTAAAATCCACCATCATGCTCACCAGCAGATATTACGACTCAAAAATGCCTTCAGAAGAATTTTAATATTATGTTAGGATTAAACGTTTATCTCGCCTGAACACGTTTAACAACAGGTGGCCTAATTTTCCTCAGAACCCTATATCTGCAATATGGGCATCTTATTCCAAGCTCAAGCTCAGACGACTTAACTATTGCGCCGCATCTAACGCACTGGTAGAGCAATTCAGCCTCTTCTGCGCTGGACAATACGACACACGCTCAGAGAAGAAGAAACATAGTGGAAATTTAAACTTTACTATTC
>CALKGV010000100.1 GCA_938091805.1 uncultured archaeon
CGCACCTGGGGCAACAGATTCCATTGCGCCACCTAACCATCCTGAAAAGCCTGGAGCAAGCCCCCTCACTCGATAGCAGGTCTAAGACCTTCATAAAATAATATATGGATGAGCAGCCACAAAATTCTTAAGTAAGAGCGAAGAAGAATAGCGGTACCGGAGACTTAAATGTACGGCAACAAATATTTCTTATACGTATATCTGAGGCTAAGGGAAAAGTTATCAGCCTTCCAAAACCTTAAAGCTGTTATAGACCTCTGGAACGATAATCTAGTTATGCAACACATGTAAATTTAAAGTTAATAAATCCCGATGGTAAGAAGGAAACTGTTTCAGTTGACGGAGTTTTTATAGTGCTAGGCAGTGCCAGTGACAGATATTGTTAAAAAGGCGGGTATTGGCCGTTGATGAGAGAAACTGCATAAAAGTTGATAGAAACCAATCGACGAACATCGATGGGGTTTTTGCTGCTGGAGATTGCGCATGCTGGGGAATGCAGGCGGCTACAGCTGCTGGAGAAGGCGCGATGGCGGCTTTACAAGCATATAGATATGTTAGAAGAGTTAAGAAATGAATTTTTCATTGCTAAGTTTTAAATATTAATTATGACAACATAGTCGAGTAGATATGGAGGCAAGATGCAATGAAATGCCCAGAATGCGGTCAGGAAGCAAAGCTTATAAAAGAATGGGATTTAGGTCCTAGAGTTCACGTCAAACTATATGAGCATTGCGGCAAAAAATTCCGTGAATACGTAAAGAAGACGTAGACCCTTTGATTTCACATGTACATCTACACTGAAGGCAGCGGAATAAATACCAAGTTCTAATTTTATTTTTGGAATTTTCAGCGGAATAATGTTGACAATAAATTTTTGTGTCAGTCTTAGTTAAATACAACAATTTAATTGTCTACTTTGAGCGTGAGTCTCGCTTGGATTCCGGAAGATCATTACGCAGAATTTCAATATTGAAGATTTTAGATGAATCATTCTCGCTATATCTGGCTAGAATAGAAACCTTCTTTCTAATTTTTCTGCTCATAAACACTTTTAACATGTTCTTGGTTTATATGGCGAGAACCTTCATCCCTCCCTTTAATCCCCCTAATGAAGGCGTGAATGAGCTTTTCATTTGGCTGATCAACTACGGATTTTCCGCCACAATATTTTTCGCCATTCTCTTTTTAGCAATATGGGTTGTGACGAACCTAGGCAATGTTCTCGTCGTCAAATACGTATCGAATATTTTTGAGGAAGGCATGAATGCGAAGCGGGGATCTTTCTCCGCAACACATATCCTTGGAAGGACATTAGCGTTAAGCCTTATAACTGGGGCATTAATGGTGCTCGGCTTTATTCTGCTATTCTTCCCAGGCATACTGATGGCGATTATCTTTAGTTTAGCAACTCCCATAATGGTAATAGAACGCCTAAATGTTTTGGGCAGCCTACGTAGGAGCAAAGAGTTAACAAATAACGTATGGTGGAAGATTTTTCTACTATTACTTTTAATTTTCCTCATGTTTCTCATGGCAATTCTTTTTACAGAGCTCCTCAACATTTCCTTCTACACGCAGAGATGGTTAAAGGAAATTTTCAGAGTCATCGTTATTTCACTCATTGAGCCGATCTATCCAATAAGTCTAACTCAACTTTATTATCATTTAAAGAAGTATAAAGCTATGTCTGTCTCAATCGAATATCCGCCTGCAGAAGCGGAAGCAGCGCCATCATATTTATCTGAGATAAAGTTCTGTCATCACTGTGGGCAAGTTCTCCCATATGACGCGGTCTACTGTCCAAATTGCGGAAGAAAGATCAAACCTAATTTATAATTTGCCTTTCCAGTTCAGAATGTTGGAAACTCGTGAGGGCGGGGGTGGATCATCTCCAATTTTTTAGTAATTCTTTAACTTTTGGAGTACTTTTGCATCCACCCCCACCCTCAAAATAGTTTTGTTGAGGAGCCATTAATAAAATTATCTGATATGCGGCGATATATTCTGAACTTATCTCTAAATTCCATATCTTAAGTGTATTGTTATGCATGCTATTGTTATGAGGGCTTTGTATATTGCTGCCAGCCTCTCATACCTTACGATTATTCTTCTGAAGCTTTTAAGCCACCCGTAGAACCTCTCAACGGCTGACCTCATCCTCCTATAGGTTTCGATGCTATATTGTATGGGCTTCCCACCATTCCTTGGGTTCACGGGTATGTTTGCCTCAACATTCATTGACGACAGCCTACCCCTTATTGCTTCAGTATCATATGCTGAGTCAGCGTAAAGCTCCTTCGGAGGCTTCTCTAAGCCATCCAATAGCTCATCTATACGCTTTGAGTCATGCTCATTTCCAGCACCCAAAGCTATGCTTAGAGGCATGGAGCCTTCATCCACACATACATGTATCTTTGAGCCCTTCCTATGCTTGAAGCCATCATATCCTATCATTTCTCCCCCTTTTTAGCCTCCACAGTTGAGCTATCAACGCATACCCTACCATGCTCCCTCACAGATGCTAAGGCCCTGAATATTCTATCCCATACGCCCTCATCCTGCCATCGCCTAAGCCTCCTCCAGGCAGTCTTGTAGGAGCCATAGCGTATAGGCATATCCATCCATCTGCATTCAGTAGTCAAGACGTATAGAATGCCGTTTATCGTCATCCTATCATCAGCCCTAGGCCTGCCAACCCTAGCCTTAGGAGGCAGCAAAGGCCTAATGAACTCCCACTCACCATCAGAAAGCTCAAGAAACTCCATACCAAAACATAATCAAGAAAGACTTAAATAGTTTTGAGATGAGTTCACTAATTAAACTGGAAAAATAAGAGAGCTTGGAAGAGACGAGCACGGGTAAACCTGCAGTAGGTAAGCAGAAAACTTGGAAGTGGAGCCATACTCTAGATATCTTTCGATTGAAGATTCATAATTTATATTCCAAAGTGATATTTTTCAAGAAAACTTGGAATTTTTCCCGTAGGTATAACGCCCTCGTACTTAATATCTTCT
>CALKGV010000101.1 GCA_938091805.1 uncultured archaeon
CCTCAAGCTCCTCCAAAGGTAGGTGCCTGACGATCACAACCCTCCTAGACATAAGCGAAAAAGAGGCGGCAGGACAGATAAAATTATCCATCCTAAGAATTCGAGTAATAGGTCAAAAGTTATTGGATTAACTATAATTTCGAATAATACTTTATAAAACTTTAATGTTTTCACGCATTTTACATTAGATGGGGAATTCGTACTTTCTTCACAGGGATTACCTCATTAAATAATGTCTTTTTCTTTAACGATGGAGAACAGTGGATAAAAAGTTTACACCCAAATCAAGAGCACATGTTAAGGAGGGCGAGATATGTTGATGAGAGCTTACTTAACATGGTGGAGATAGCCTTTAAAGCTTATGATCCATGCTTTGGATGTACAACGCATTTTGCAATCGGTCAAATGTCGCTAAAAATATAAATTTATAATAGCAGGAAGATTTATCAAAAAATTACAAAGGTGAATTTAGAATTCTGGATAAGAGACTGAAAAGCCAAACAGTCATGAAACAACTAATTTTTCTTGGTAATTTAGTAGGCTAAAGCGTTCTATTCTAGCGGGGCTTATTTGGAGAATTTACATCTAGAGGTTAGATAAAACATAGTTTTACTTTAAAGATTTCCTCCGAGATTTCAAGAGCTTACAAATCTACGCTGAGTCTTTTAAATAAGTTCCGCCTCTGCTCTCACTTTATGAGTGGAATGTTAACTTTTCTTAATTAGGTATTCGTGAATTGATTTGGCAGCTTTTTTCCCAGCGCCCATAGCGCTTATGACCGTTGCTTCCCCAGTAACTATGTCTCCTCCAGCATATACGCCATTAATACTTGTCCGCATATTTTCATCAACAATTATTGTTCCATTTTCCGCCACTTTAAGACCTGGTGTAGTTTGCTGTATAAGTGGATTGGGTTTCCTGCCAATGGCAACTATAGATGTATCAATATCCATAGTGAAGTTTGAACCTTTTATGGGAATTGGCCTGCGCCTTCCAGACTCGTCTGGTTCAGAGAGCTGCATTTTCATGCATTCCATTCTCTTCACCCAGCCTTTTTCATCGCCATAATAGGCAACTGGCAGAGTTAAGAAATCAAATATTACACCTTCCTCTTCCGCGTTTTCTACCTCCTCCTTCCTAGCTGGCATTTCAGCTCTTGATCGCCTATAAATTATGTGAACTTCTTTAGCGCCAAGCCTTAAGGCACACCTTGAAGCATCCATAGCCACATTTCCAGCTCCAATAACGACTACTTTGTTCCCAACTTTGATTGGCGTGTCCCACTTCGGAAAGAGATATGACCTCATTAAGTTGACGCGTATCAGAAACTCATTTGCACTGTAGATTCCGGAAAGATTCTCTCCCGGTATCCCCATAAAGATTGGTGGTCCAGCACCCGTGCCAATAAATACTGCGTCGAAACCTTCGTCTTTAAGAAGCTCTGGAATCGTGTAAAGTCTGCCAATTAGAGTATCTGTTTTTATGGTAACTCCAAGTTTTTTTATGTAGTTTATCTCTGCTTGAACGATACGTTTGGGAAGCCTGAACTCTGGGATTCCATACGTTAAAACTCCCCCAGGCTCATGGAGAGACTCGAAAATTACAACCTCATGGCCAAGTTTAGCGAGGTCTCCTGCTACAGTCAGTCCCGCGGGTCCAGCGCCTATAACAGCTACACGTTTACAAGTAGATGGCAATCTCTCGGGAATTTCAACCCCATGCTCTCGCTCCCAATCAGCTAAGAACCTTTCTAGCCTACCGATCTGTACTGGATCGCCCCTCTTACCCAATAGACAATTCTTTTGGCACTGATCTTCCTGCGGGCAGACTCTACCGCAGATCGCTGGCAGATTATTCTTCTCCTTAATTTTCAGTATAGCTTCTCTAAACTTCCCATCTCGGAGGAGTTTAATGAAGACTGGAATATCTATTTCAACCGGGCATCCTAAAACACATTGTGGTTTAACACATTGTAAACATCTCTCAGCCTCCATGAGAGCTTGCTCTTCATTATAGCCTAAAGCCACTTCATCGAAGTTGCGTATCCTTACGTGTGGCGGCTGCTTCGGCATTGGAACAGCTTTTAAGTGATCCCATTTACTCATACCTACGCCTCCTTAGTTCTTTTATTTGCTTCCCAACATTCTAGAGCCATCTTTTCCTCTGAAAGAAAAGCCATCTGCCTTCTTATTAGCTCCCCAAAATCCACATCATGAGCATCAAATTCAGGGCCATCAACACATGCAAACCTCATTTTGCCGCCAACCGTCACCCTGCATGCGCCGCACATTCCCATCGCATCAACCATGATTGGATTTAGGCTGACAACCGTCTTTACTTTAAATGGTCTTGTAACTTCAGCCACAGCTCTCATCATTACTGCTGGTCCGACAGCATAAATTAAATCGAATCTATGCCCTTTTTGAATCAGAACTTTAAGAACATCACTAACGAAGCCTTTATACCCTTTTGTCCCGTCATCTGTAGAGACATAAAATTCATCCGAGAATCTCATCATTTCCTCCTCAAAAATTAATAGTTCAGCGGTCCTTGCGCCTATTATAGAGACTACTTTATTGCCAGCTTCCTTAAGTGCTCGGGCAATTGGGTAAGCGGCCGCTATTCCAACCCCGCCTCCCACAACACAAACAACTCCATAATTCCTCACTTCGGTAGGATTCCCAAGAGGCCCAAGTATATCTAAAATCACTTCGTTCTTCCCTAGCTCTCCAAGTTTTCTAGTTGAAACTCCAACCTCAAGAAAGACTAATGTTATAGTTCCGTCCTCCTTATTCCAGTCAGCAAGAGTTAGTGGAAAACGTTCGCCTCTTTCATCAACTCTTAAAATTACAAATTGTCCTGGCTGGGCTTTTTTAGCTATTTCTGGGGCAAAAACTTTTAAAAACTTAGTTCTTGGAGCTATCTCTCTTTTCTCAACTATTTTGCACATTTCTTTTCCCCTCGAGCTAACTCTCTTTGCACAGTTATAGATTTTGGATGAAAAGACTATTCACTAATATAAATCTTTAGCAGAGGAAAGTAGGTAGTTTCACGGTAGAAATGGCTCTGTTACTTTAAGCTTATTGCCTCCTTGAGTTGGGTTATGAGTTTTAGGTATTCTGGTTGTTTGTGTAGGTTGAGGAGCTTGAGCCAGTTCTTGACATGGTTTAGGTTGCATCCGCTACTTCTGCATGAATGGTTGTCGTCGAAGGCTTCAGTTCTATCCTTAACAGCTTGAATGGCCCTCTCGATTAGGCTCCTATACTCGTCGTTTAGGAGCCTATGCTCCATGTTTAGAGCCTTGCACGCTTCAGGGTACCATGATGCTCCATCAGTGTATACTGGGTGCCGACCATAACGCCTAACGAGCTGCCTAAGGAAGGCTTCAGCCGTCATGCTGCTCCTGAGCCAGCTGAACCATAGGCCTAGAAATCTGCGCTGATAGGGCTCGTATGCAACCCAACCTTCCATTCCTCTAACCTTCACCATGGTCTCATCCACAAGGAAGCAGCGAACCCTCCTAGCCAGGAAGAGGCGTTCCAGAGGCGGAAGCTTCTGAACCAACGCCATATCGAAACATGGCTCCTACGGGTGAAAACCTCTAAAGCCCTGGAAGCAGCCCTAAAACTCAAACCCTCAAAAACCAAATAAACACAATATAGGATGATATGCATGGGAGTCCTCTCTCGGAACATCACGACACAGATCACCTCCAAAATCATCTGAGAGAGAACTCCCAC
>CALKGV010000102.1 GCA_938091805.1 uncultured archaeon
GTAAGGCTGAGCGTGTATCCATGCCACAACCCGTTCAACATCACTTCTAGTCGCATCTGCAAGGTTAAAGTCCGCCACCCTGAGAATAGTTATGATGTGGCTCGCGTATTTGGCGAGGGATGCCTTTGAGAGGCCGAGGGAAGCCATATGGTCGAGGAAGGAGAGGGCGAGATCACCATGCTTCAACCCGGCGATGATCCGACGGTAACGCCTGATCCTCTCGTCGAAGTCATATATGCCATCCATTCCTACATCATTCAGTAGAAGACGCGTAGACTTAAAAGGCGGAAGGAAGGGATTCGAACCCAAAACATTGGAGCCGGGGACGGGATTTGAACCCATGTCAGCGGGTCTGCAGCCCGCCGCCTAACCGCTCGGCCACCCCGGCGCTCACATCTGTATTAGGCACTTAAATTTTTTCTTAATTGTCTAATAAACTTTATTTTGGCCGATTGGCCCATTATGGCAGTCCCGCGATTGATGCTTCAAAGATTTTCTTGATGAAGTCAAATATGTAGTTTATTTGGTTGGCTGCTATACTAATGGCCAGCATTGTTAAGCCCAGTAGGAGTATTAGTAGGCTAATTATTCTCTTCTCCTCGTGATTCATCTTCCTGAACCTCGCATTTTTCAGTGATTTTTGGCGCTTACATCTTCATTATTTGAGCATGCAGCACTCCGCATATTTCGTATACTGCTTCCGGATGGACGTATCCTTTTTCAATGGCTCTTTTAACAATATTTCGGCCGCAAAGATTTATTATTGTGGACTTTTCGATTAACGCTATGGCCTCATCCATGCATGTTTTGTAGCCGTTATAAAATTCTTCTTTTATTTCGAAGACTACGCCGTCTTTCCTAAATGTTTTGCCAAGTATATCGGTGTCGCAAACAGCTAGAAGTGCGTGCTGCCCCCACCTTCTAACCTTAACATAGACTTCCAAGATCCTTCACTTTTCAATATTCATTTCACTCATATGCGCCTAACTGGAGACTTCGCCCCGCAGGCCTCGCACAATAAAAAGTTAAGCCTTTTCTCCTTAATAATTTTTGTATCAGGCCTCTTGCAGATTGGGCATGTGACAAACTCATCCATGTAACGCCTAATCAACCTATCAAAGCCTTCGCACTCAAACTTTCCCTGAAAAACGGCTCTGGAACCCTCTATCATCCCCGAGGTGGCCATCTCTCTCGATAGGAACCTTAAAACATGATTTGGATCCCTATTTAAGGCGTCGCATACATCCTTAAAATTGTTTAAAAAGGTTCTGGCGCCGAAGGTTGTGCATGAAAACCTCGGTATTTCAAGCCTACTACGCTTAAAAACTTCCGGTGGGAGATGCTTATATGCCTCATCCAGCATCTCATCATACTTGAGCTCAGTCATTCCCAAATGCTCCTTTCCCTTTAGCAATACATATTATAGTTTAGAAGCCTAAAAACTTACCGGATAATTCAGCACCGATGAAAAGTTTATAGGTTTTTAGATAAATTAGGCATATGTAGACGGCGACTTAATGGAAGAGATATATCATGAAGAAGTTTAAGAATTTCAGCGAATGGTTTGATGAAATCCTATTTAACGCTGAAATAGTGGATAACAGGTATCCAGTTAAGGGCTTCGCCGTATACAAGTCTTGGGGCTCAAGAATCATTAAAAACATACTTAAAATACTTGAGCAGAATCTAGATGAAACCGGGCATAGCCCGATGCTTTTTCCAGTGGTAATACCTGAAGATGCATTCGCTAAAGAGTCTGAGCACATTAAGGGCTTCGGCTCAGAGGTATTTTGGGTAACGCATGCCGGTGAAAGAAGGCTGGATAAAAAGCTTCTTCTAAGACCAACCTCTGAAACAGCCATGTACCCGATGTTTGCATTATGGATTAGGTCACATGCGAATCTGCCCCTTAAGGTATATCAAAGCGTTGCAGTCTACAGGTATGAGACTAAGGCCACCAGGCCCCTCTTTAGAATGCGCGAGTTTTTATGGAATGAGGGGCATACGGCCCATAAAGACTGGGAGGATGCTGAAAGGCAGGTTAAAGAGGTCATAGAGATCTACAGCAATGTCTTTAAACGTTTAGGGCTTAGCTACCTTATACTTAAACGCCCAGACTTCGATAAGTTTGCTGGGGCAGCGTACTCGGTGGCTTTTGACGCATGGAACCCGGATGGAAGAGTCAACCAAATAGGTACGGTGCATAATCTTGGCGATAATTTCTCTAAAGCCTTTGAAATAGCCTATGAGGATACTGATGGCACACATAAGAATGTCATTCAAACATGCTATGGGTTTGGGGTTAGCCGTGTTGTTGCCGCTGTTGTTGCCCAGCACGGTGACGATCGCGGTTTAATATTGCCGCCGGAAATAGCCCCGATACAAGTAGTCATAATACCAATAGTCTATAAGGAGATTGCGTATGAGGTTAACGCCTATGCGAGGGAACTCTATGAGAAACTCAAGGTTGAGGGCATAAGAGTTCATTTGGATGATTCGGATGATAAGACTCCGGGCGAAAAATTCTATTATTGGGAAATATTCGGCGTGCCGGTTAGGGCTGAGGTTGGGCCTAGAGACCAGAAGGAGAGAAAGGTGACGCTCTCGGAGAGGGTTAATTTAGAGAGGAGAATCGTTGACTTCGAGAATGTTGCCGAAGCCGTAAAAGAAATGTTTGTTGAAATCCTGAGAAACCTTGGGGAAAGAAGCAGCTTAGTTCTAAAAAGCCTAATTGTTACCACATCCGACGCTTCCTCCTTAAATGAAATAATTGAGAATAAAAAGATCGCTAGGGTTTGCTGGTGCGAAAATATCGAATGTGCGGAGAAAATTAGGGAGATGTCAGGCGGCGAAATAAGAGGCCATAGAATCGATGTTGAAGAGAAGCCTGAGGCGCCATGCATAATCTGCGGGCGGCAAGCTAGGAAAGTCGTTTACATTGCGAGAGCTTACTGATTCAACTGTCAAAAGCTAACCATGCTTCTCAAATAGGCTCTTTCCGAATTAAACGGCTAGGTCCTCTTGAAAGAGGCTGCGGAGGCAAATAAACTTTGAATATATTAGTGCTAATAAAGCAGGTTCCGGAAATCGAGAAAGTACGCTTCGACTATGAGAAGGGGCGTCTGGATAGGAGCTCAGCCGGCGCCATAGTTAACCCATTCGATTTAAACGCCCTTGAGGCGGCGGTTCAAATCAAGGAGAAGATTGGTGGTTCTGTAACCGCCATCAGCATGGGCCCAATGCAGGCCATAGATGCCCTCAGGGATGCCCTTGCAAGGGGCGCGGATAAAGCCATATTACTCTCTGATGAAAGCTTCGCAGGCGCGGATACTTTGGCGACAGCATACACTCTAGCCTCAGCTATTAGGAAGCATGGCACATTCGACTTAATAGTATGCGGTGAGAAAACGATCGACGGCGACACGGCGCAGGTTGGCCCAGAGGTTGCGGAGTTTCTGGGAATACCGCATGTAGCTTACGTTGAGGAGATCCGGGAAGTATGTAGTGACAAAATTGTTGTGGGGGCAAGGATGGAGCGAAACTACTATATTGTTGAGCTTAGGCTGCCGGGGCTAATAACCGTAACGAAGGATTTGAACAATCCCCGCCTTCCAACATTAAGAGATAAATTGAGGGCTATGCGAGCCGAAATAACTGTTTGGGGATACATGGATCTAGCTGAGGAGGGTAGCCCGCGATTTTTCGGCTTAAATGGCTCCCCGACGCGCGTAATTAGGGTTTATACTTCAGTAGCGGAGAAGAGGAGGAGCCAGGTTTTATCTGGAACAGCGCATGAGGTTGCCCAGAAAATTGTGCAGATCCTCATGAAAAACGGGGTTTTGAGGTGAGAGGAATGTGTGGCGCTTGCGGAGTCTTAATTTTCGCCGAGCAGGAAGATGGGGAGATACATAAAGTGACATATGAGCTTCTGGGTAAGGGCAGGGTTCTTGCGGATAAACTTGGTAAAAACCTCTGCGCGGTCATCCTAGGTTATGGGCTGAATGATGAAGCCCAGGAGTTAATTTATTATGGCGCTGATAAAGTGTTCCTATTTAACCATCCATCTCTCAAAGACTTTGATATAATCAAATATAAGCAGAGCATAGTTAGGCTCGTCAATGAGATTAAGCCCGACATTTTCCTCATAGGTGCAACCCGCATTGGCAGAAGCCTAGCGCCTAGGATAGCGGCCTCCCTTAGGACTGGTTTAACGGCAGACTGTGTGGACCTAGACTTAGATGATGAGGGAAACTTAGTGCAGATAAGGCCGGCTTTCAGCGGCAACATCATGGCGCAGATAAAGACGAGAACTAAACCGCAGATGGCAACAGTCAGATACAAGGTCATGAAGATGAGCATCAGAGATCCAGCGAGGAAAGGGGAGGTTGTAGAAATGAAGGCGGAACCTATTGAGGATACTGGAATAAAGATTCTGGAGAAAAAGAAAGCTAATGAAGTTAACATTTCAGAGGCTGAAATAATAGTGGCAGCTGGCAGGGGGGTTAAAAGCCCGGAGGATCTTAGGCTCTTTAGGGAGCTAGCGGTTCTCCTCGGCGGTGTTGTGGGCTCAAGCAGACCGCTTGTTGATGCAGGATGGATAGGTAAGGAACATCAGGTTGGCTTCAGCGGAAATACTGTTAAACCGAGAGTTTACGTGGCCTTCGGCATAGCAGGCTCACCCCAGCACCTCTTCGGCATGAGATATTCTGACATAATAATTGCTGTTAATAAGGATCCAACCGCGCCGATTCTGAATTTCTCAGACTACTACGTGATAGGAGACTTATATGAGATTTTACCTCAATTAATCCATGAAATTAAGAAGGTAAGGTGCGTGGAGAAATAATGGGTGATTGTAGCGTAAATTTAGAAAATCTAGAATCTAACTTAAGAAGGATAGTTGGAGATAAATGGGTTGTAACCCAACGGGAGTTCATAGAGGGCTACTTAAGGGATGAAACACCTGAACCTGTAAGGCCCAGAGCGGCTGAGTGGCTCATACTTGTTAAACCATCATCAGCCGAGGATGTGGCGGCGATCCTTAAGCTTGCAAACGCCAATAAGGTTCCAGTTTTCCCTGTGGGTGGAAGAACCGGCTTAGTGGGCGGCTCTGTCCCAACAAAGTCTGGCATAATACTTTCGCTGGAGCGGATGAATAAGATTGAGGTTGATAGGGAGAATATTATGGCTGTAGCTGAGGCTGGAGCCACATTAGGCGACCTAATTAAGGCTGCGGATGAAGCTGGACTTTTCTTTCCACCCCATCCAGGAGATGAGGGCGCTCAGATAGGCGGGTTAATAGCCACAAACGCTGGTGGATCTAGGGCTGTAAAATACGGCGTTATGAGAAACTACGTTAGGGGCTTAGAGATAGTGCTTCCCACAGGCGAAATATTACTTTTAGGTGGAAAACTTCTTAAAAATAATACTGGCTATGACCTTATGCAGCTCGCCATAGGATGCGAGGGAACTCTATGCGTAATAACAAAAGCCGTGATTAGGCTGTTTCCAAAAAGCAAAGTTATGGTTACATTAATTGTTCCATTCAACGCCCGTTCTGAAGCCCTCAAGGCTGTTCCGGAGATTCTTAGGTCAGGCGTGATGCCGCTTGCAATAGAATACGTCCAAATAAGGGAAATAGAGGAGGCGGCTAAGCATTTAAATGAGAGATGGCCTGTTCAAAGAGGCTTTGCGCAGCTAATTATAATTCTGGATGGATCGAGCCAGGAGGAGACGCTTCTAAGATGCGAGGAGATATCTGAAATATGCGAGTCTAACAATGCAATAGACATTATGCTTGCTGAAACCGCTGAGGAGCAGAGTAGAATCCTCCGGATAAGAAGCAACATTTACACGGCCCTAAAACCGAATATGATAGACATACTGGACGTAACGGTTCCGCCGAGTAATCTTGAAAAACTCATGGATGAGGTTGATATGATAGCGGCAAAATATGATGTTTACCTGCCAGCATACGGCCATGCTGGGGATGGAAACCTTCATGTGCACATAATGAAGGAAGGGGTAAGAGATTTGGAGATGGCGGACAGGATTAAGCGTGAGGTATATAAGGCGGCTATAGACTTAGGCGGCGTAATAACTGGGGAGCATGGGATAGGAAGCCTAAGAATTAAGGATCTAGGCCTCGTTTTAAGCGAAAAGCATATGGAGATGATGAAGAGCATAAAGAAAATTTTCGACCCAAACAATATACTCAACCCAAACAAAGTTCTGCCATAATCCACAGAATCATCCGCAGAAGTTAATAAACTTTATGCTAGACAGAAAGGCTCTGTTACTTTAAGTGGGGTTCTCCCTCGTTTAATCTTGGAGGTGATATGGTATTGTGATCTTTCGAGAGAGGACTCCCATCTGTATTGTTCTCTATGGTGTTTATTTGGTTTTTGAGGGTTTGAGTTTTAGGGCTGCTTCCAGGGCTTTAGAGTTTTTCACCCG
>CALKGV010000103.1 GCA_938091805.1 uncultured archaeon
GGCCAGGGTTGCGGCCCACAACCTCCACACCCTAGCAGCCCTCCTCTAGGAGGCTCGGTGAAGCCTAGGAAGGGTTTGTTAGGGCAGACCCTGCCCGTCGATCCGACCGAGAGGAGCCCGACCGGTCAGCCCGCCCATCAGGCGTGGTAACCACCATCCCATAGCACCCCATCATGACCACCCACACCCATCAAGCACAAAAACCAGGTAACAAAAGCCAAAAACACGCCGCCCAAAAGTTTTTCTACAAGCCCTAATTTTCCAGAACCTTTATATTGGATACTGCCCTCCTTAAATAAATATGGATAGAAAAAATATTAAAAATATTTTAATAGTAATGTTCATGCTCCTATGGTCTACCGCAGCAATTCTGGCTATAACATGGGGTTCAGAATTTAATTGGCCTGACAATGTGCATGTGAAGTACGGCTTCCCATTCACTTGGGGCATCCATACGCTGAATACGATTCACGGTCCTGTTGACATCTGGAAAGTTGACCCTTCAGTCCTCCTTATTGATTTGGTCTTCTGGTTCAGCATAATGAGCTTAGTTATTATAGTTGTTTCCGTAAGTTTTGGAGAAAAGAGAAAAACGTTAGGCTAGCTTTTTTCCGCCCTGTTTATTGCTTCAATTATGGTTTTAGCAATTTTTTCGATAGATTCCTTAATCTCCCGGCTTATTTCTCCCCCAAGGTTTAGATTCTTGGGTTGCATCCCTAGAAGCACCGTCTTTGCGCCAGTTTCCTCTTTTATCAACCCTGCCACCATATAAAGCGGCATCACATGCGTTGATATCGTTACGCTGGGAATATTTTCTATTGAAATCATCTTAGCCTCACCCGGCTTCCCGCCGAAAAGCGCTGCATCGATCAACAAAACATGCGAGGGCCTGATCTTCCCAATCTTCCCAATAAAGTTTTCAGGCGCTATTCCGCCCTCGATTATCTTCACGCTTCTAGGAACTTTGCCCCTGAGCTTTCTCAGTATTTTTAGACCTAATGCGTCATCCCCCTTAAGCGGGTTTCCAATCCCCAATATAACAAGTTTAGAGTAACCTCGCAACCAAGTTTCTAAATTTTCCCTAAGATCTAATTCCATCTTAAATAGAAAACATAATTAAAGTACATAAGTTTTCAGGGAAAATTTTCAATGTGCGCCATCGAAATACGCAGTGAGAAAACCTTTAAAGGCCTCAGAGAGTGCTGTGCACAGCCTTCCCAATATTTTCGTTTAGAGTTCATGAGCGCCATATTTAAATACATGGTTTTAGATTTGATTTAAAAATAGCATAGGTGGCAAAATCCACAGATCGGTCTGATCGGTTGATGGGGGTAAATTGATTGTCTGAAAACGAATCGACCAAGCCTTCCAAGATTAATCCGAGGTTTAGGTATGAGGTTGCTAAAATGCCCGGTGGGGAAAAGCTGCTTCAATGCTTTCAATGCGGTACATGCACATCCGATTGCCCAATAGCAAGATTTAATGAAAAATATAGGCCTAGAACTATCATCCATATGGCTCAGATAGGGTTAAAGGATAAGATTCTAGACAGCGAGTTTCTTTGGCTGTGTGCATCATGCTTCACATGCACGGACCGTTGCCCTCAAGGGGTTGAGGTCGCAAATGTTATAAGGATTTTAAAGAACATGGCTGCTGAAGAGGGGCATATACCACAACTTTTCAGAGAACTGCTGTCGAACCTTCTTAAAACGGGCTATGTTTACGAAATTCCGGAATCCAGAATTAGAAGGCGTGAAACTCTCGGTCTTCCACCATTACCTAAAGGGGATTCTGAAAGTATATTGAAGACTATTCAAGACTTAAAAATGGCCAGAGTCCTCAATAGCGAATAGGCAGGGGGACAGATGGAGAAAGTAGGTAAATACATGTTTTTCCTAGGTTGCACAATTCCATACAGGGTTACATCGTATGAGATCTCCGCGAGGAAGGTTCTACAGAGACTCGGCGTTGATCTTGTTGAGATGCCCGAATTTAATTGCTGCGGGCTCCCTCTTGAGCCATTAAGCCATGAATTAACCCTTATTCTTTCGGCAAGAAATCTAGCCGTAGCTGAGCGTGAGGGATTGGATATTTTAACTCTCTGCCCAGGATGCTTCGGCACATTAAAAAAGACAAACAAGGCTCTTAGGGAAGACAAATCTTTAAAGGAGGAGATAAATGGATGTTTGAAAGAGGTTGGATTAGAGTTTAAAGGCAGCGTAAATGTGAAGCATATTTCTCAGTTTCTGATAGAGGACATTGGATTAGATAGAATAAAGAAGTCTGTCATTAAGCCCTTAAGGGGACTTAGGGTTGCGGAGCACAGCGGATGCCACCTCTCAAGGCCAAGAAAATATTTGGAATTCGAGGATCCGGAGAACCCGAAGGCTCTTAAGACGCTGATTGAGGCGACTGGAGCTAAATACGTGGAGTATATGGATGAAACGGAGTGCTGTGGTGCAACAATTGCGGGTATAGACGATAAGATATCACTATCTTTAGTGAGGGAGAAGCTTAGCCACATCAAGAGCGCTGGCGCGGAAGCCCTGATAACAATGTGTCCCTCGTGTCATATAATGTACGACGCAAACCAGATACGTGTAGAAAGAATGTTTAAGGAAACATACGGTATTCCAGTACTTCATTACACGCAGCTACTTGGCTTAGCAATGGGTATGCCGCCTGAAGAACTAGGGTTAGATGAGCTACGTGTAAACCCCTCTAAAATAATGAAGTATGTGATGGAAATTAAACCCCGCCTTTAGGGAAGATAACTTGCCCCTTTAATATTTGCTCAAATTTGCTCAAATCCGGAGGATAAATATCCAGACGAATGGTTATTATAAGGATCATTTATCTGAATGCAATAAGATAAGTGGATGTTTAGAGTGCGCTTAAAGATACTTGTTTCCGGCATAGTTCAAGGCGTCGGTTTCCGCCCATTTGTTTATCGTATAGCAGTTGAAAATGGCTTAAGTGGATACGTCAGGAATAGAAGCGACTCCTGCGTTGAGATACTTGTTGAGGGAGATGATGAAAGCGTAAGAAAGTTCCTAGAGGACATTGTCAAAAGGAAGCCTCCACTAGCACGCATACATGAAGTAATAACTACCCCGCTTAGTGGCGCCAACGAATATAGGGTCTTTACAATATATAAAAGCTCCAATGAATCTGAGATTTCAGGCTCAGTGATACCGCCGGATGTAGCCATATGTGATGAATGTCTCAGGGAAATGCGTGATGTAAATAATCCTAGATATGACTACTTCTTCATCACCTGTGTGAACTGCGGCCCAAGGTACACAATTATCGAGAATGTTCCCTATGATAGGGATAATACGACAATGCGCGATTTTTCCATGTGTAACTTTTGCAAATCAGAGTTTGAGAACCCAGCGAATAGGAGATTTCACGCTCAGACCATCGCATGTCCAAGGTGCGGCCCAAAAGTTCGCTTATTAGACAGAGGTTGCGAAGAAGTTGAGCATAATGATCCCATAAGGGAAGCTGGCAGATTAATTTCCGAAGGCTATATTGTTGCAGTTAAGGGTTACGGAGGCTTCCATATAGCAGCGTCAACGCTTCTTGATGAGCCATTAATGAGGCTGAGGGGGGTTAAGCATAGGAGTCAAAAGCCATTTGCAATAATGGGTAGAAGCCTAGATTCCGTTAAAATGTTTGCTAAAGTTAGCCGCTGGGAGGCTGAGATGTTGACCTCCCACATGCGCCCCATAGTTCTACTGAATAAAAGCGAAGACTATTATTTGTCAGATCTTATTGCGCCTGGGCTTCATAATGTTGGCGTCATGCTCCCATATAGCGGGCTGCATTACATGCTCTTTGACGACGTGTCTGATCCAGCGTTCGTAATGACGAGCGCTAATCCACCGAATCAGCCCATAGTGAAAGACGACGACGACGCGTTTAAAAGGCTGCATGGGCTTGTTGATTACTTTCTGATTCATGATAGGCGTATAGCGCATAGATGCGATGATTCAGTCCTACGAATGCATGAAAATAAGGTTGTGTTTATAAGGCGCTCAAGAGGATATGCGCCGGAACCTATACCGCTAAAGCGCAGGGTTAAGCATTGCTCACTTGGCCTAGGAGGTGAAAAAAATAATACCGCATGTCTAGTACTTGACGACAAAGCCTTTATATCTCAGCACATAGGCGACGTAGAAAACATTGAGACTCTGGAGTTTCTTGAAGGTGCCTCAAATAGGCTTATTCGATTAACAAATAGCAACATTGAAGCTGTTGCATGCGATCTGCATCCAAAATTTGCATCCACAATTCTGGCCAAAAGGCTTTCTGAGGAAAATGGATGGGCAATCATTCAGGTTCAACATCACTATGCTCACATGGCAGCTCTAATGGCTGAGCATAACGTGGATGAAATTATTGGCGTATGCTGCGATGGCTACGGTTATGGTCTAGATGGAAAGGCCTGGGGCGGCGAGATCATATTAGGCGTAGCCTCAGACAAATCATTGGAGTTTAAACGTCTTGGACATTTACAGGAGCAACCCTTAGTCGGCGGCGACCTAGCTGCGCTTTATCCTCTGAGGATGGCGGCTGGAATACTATATAACCGCACGGATGTGGAAGATTGGCTCATAGAGAGCAGTTCGCATCTACCCTACGGCAAAGCGGAGGCTCAGCTAATTCTATCCCAGCTTAGAAGGGGAGCCAAAAACATGACGACGAGCTGCGGAAGAATTTTAGATGCGGCCTCAGCAATTTTAGGCATTTGTTATGAGAGAACATACGAGGGCGAACCGGCCATGAAGCTTGAGTCCGCAGCGTTAAGAGGCAAAGATTGTTTTGAAATTAAACCGATAATAAGCGGCGGCATACTAGACACGACGGCAATAATGATGGCAGTATTTGAAGAAAAAGAGAAATTTTCTAGGCGGGATTTAGCATTTTCAGTTCACGCCTATCTGGCCAGGGGCTTAGCGCAGTTAGCCATAGAGAAAGCCTTTGAAAACGGTGTAAACACGATTGGTTTCTCCGGCGGAGTTGCATGCAATCAGATAATTGCTCAAATTATGCGTGAAATCATCGAATCACGTGGCCTAAGGTTCTTTACGCATGAGGCTGTACCCCCTGGAGACGGGAGCATATCATTTGGACAAGCATTTGCAGCCAGCTTTTCCCTGAGATGATGAAATAACCATAATAGATTTATTTAGCCAAGCGTATTTAAGAGTGCGATAGAAGATGTGTTTGGCGGTTCCGGCTAAGATTTTGGAGATAAACGGTGATTTAGCTAAAGTTGATTTTAGCGGAGGCGTTATGAGAGAAGTGAACATTATGCTTGTGGATGCCAGAGTAGGTGATTATGTTCTGGTGCATGCAGGATATGCCATACAAGTTCTTGATGAAAAAGAAGCCGAGGAAACTCTAATGCTTTGGAGAGAAATCATGGAGATTAAAGATGCTGGTGCGCCATGACTGAAGAGAGAAAGTTTAGAGATCCTGTTCTGGCCAATAGAATAGCTGAGAAAATTCGCAGTGTTGCGCCTAAAAACGATACTATTAAAATATGCCATGTATGCGGAACACATGAGTGGATAATTTCACATTATGGCATTAGAAGCCTATTACCCAAAAATGTTGAAATAATAGCTGGCCCCGGATGCCCAGTCTGCATCGTCCCAGCGGCGGAAATAGATGAAGCCGTTAATTTGGCGCTGAAAGGCGTCACTATAGCATGCTTTGGTGACGTACTAAGGGTTCCAGGTTCAGAAATATCACTTTTAGACGCTAAAGCTAGGGGCGCCGATGTTACGGTTGTCTACAGCGCTATGGACGCTGTTAGAATTGCGAAAGGGAACCCCGGTAAAGATTTAGTTTTTTTCGCAATAGGCTTTGAAACAACCGCACCCTCAACTGCTGTTGAAGTAATAAAGAAGCCGCCTAAAAACCTCAGTTTCCTAATTTCACACAGGCTGATCCCGCCGGCTATGGAATTTATGCTTGGAATAGGCGACCTACATATTGACGCTTTCATTGCTCCTGGACATGTGAGCACAATAATAGGTTTAGAACCCTACGAAATCTTCCCAAAAGTTTATCGTATGCCAACAATTATCGCTGGCTTTGAGCCCCTAGATATTTTAATCGCAATATACATGGCTCTTAAACAGATCTCTGAGCATAAAGCAATCTTGGAAAACGAGTATAAACGCGCGGTGACATGGAGGGGAAATATTAAAGCGAAAGCCTTAATGAGTAGGACTTTCAGGGTTGTTAATGGAGCATGGCGTGGACTTGGCAGACTGCCAGATTCGGCTCTAAAACTTATGGACGACTTCATTGAGTATGATGCCAGAGAGAAATACGGCGTTAAAATCGAGAGAGGAAGAGATATACTTCCGGGTTGCCAATGCCACTTAGTTATAATTGGAAAAATTAAGCCAACTGAATGCCCACTGTTTATGAAAGCCTGCACACCGCAGAAACCAATCGGCTCCTGCATGGTTAGCTCAGAAGGAACATGTCGAATATGGGCTAGAAATATGCTTCCATATTTCGCCCATTAAAGCCTTAGCTAAAGAAGAATCAATAAGTTAAAGAGATTTAACAATATTAATTTTAATTTGAAGAAAAATTGGGAAAAAATCCCAGGGAGTTTGGCGAAATAACCGATTCATGGAACCCTATAACCGGTTGCCTGCATGGCTGCGTGTATTGCTGGGCTAGAAATTATGCTAAGAGACTTGCATCCATGGGTGTTGAGCCATATAAGACATGGGTTTTTAAGCCAGCTCTTGCGGAATGGAGACTTAGAGGCAAGATTCCAGAGGGAAGATTCATTTTCGTTTCTGATATGGGCGACATGTGGGGCCATTGGGTTCCAAAGGAATGGATCGAAAGCGTTTTAAAGGTTGTTAGATCCAAACCAAGATCAAAATTTTTCTTCTTAACCAAAAATCCAAAACGCTATCTTGAATTTGAGAATATGTTCAGCGATAATGTCATGCTAGGTGTGACCCTTGAAACAAATAGAGATTACGGGCTAACTATGGCGCCTACTCCGAGGGAAAGATATGAAGACTTCCTAAGACTTAATTGGAAGCATAAAGCAGTAGTTATAGAGCCCATACTGGACTTCGATGGGGAATTCATAGATTGGATCTACGATATATCGCCGAAAGTAGCTTACGTTGGATATGACAATTATGGCAATAAGCTGCCTGAGCCAAAAATATCTAAGACGCAGATGCTTCTAGAAGCGCTAAACGGAACAACGGATTTAAGGGTTAAAACAATAAGGAAGGCTTGGTATGAAAATTAGCATTTAATATTGAACTCATCTCTAAATTCCATATCTTAAGTGTATTGTTATGCATGCTATTGTTATTAGGGCTTTGTATATTGCCGCCAGCCTCTCATACCTTACGATTATTCTTCTGAAGCTTTTGAGCCACCCATAGAA
>CALKGV010000104.1 GCA_938091805.1 uncultured archaeon
TGACATTCTCCCCCAAAAGCCTTTCATGGACCTTAACAGCGAGATCTAGCTCAGTATGAAGCGAAAAATGGTAAAGGTGTAGCTAAAACCGTAGTGCTGAGCAAAATGGAGGACTAAAACATGGTTTTGAGGGAGCATTTGCTTAGGCATCTTAGCATTGTTAAAACATTAACATCGCCATATTTTTGTTAGTTTGGGTTTAAGGATATAATTCACATCCGAGGGATAAGAGATTTGAAATATCTATAATGAATCTATCTCTAAGCATAAAATGATCTGCTTATTAGCGAAATTAGAGGCACCTACTTCTCTTTAGCTATCATAACTTCGGTTGCCTTTATTACTACCTCAACCTCATCGTTTACTTGGATGCTTAGATCATCTGCGGCCTCAGTTGATATGAGTGCTGTTATTGTTGCTGGCACAGTGATTTCCACTTTGACCTTGGTTACAACGTCCCCTCTCTCAACGCTTTTAACAACCCCTTTCAATCTGTTTCTTGCACTTATCTTCAATCCAACCGCCTCCCAATACTCTTCATCACCCAGAACCTCAACCACATAATTTTCAATTCTGCTATATTCTTTAAGAAGATGCTCGCCCAATAAGGTGAGTTTAGCTCCGCCTCCCCCTGTTCTCCCACCCTTAAACGTTTCCACTATAGGCTCGCCTAATGCGTTTTTCACCCTAGCCAAATAGTTCCAAACATATCGATAAGACATTCCAAGCTTCTCTGCTGCCATCGAGATGGATCCTTCTTCTTTAATGGTCCTTAAAATTTCAGCGCCACCGCGGCCAAGAATGGGCTTACCTCTGTATTCAAGCCAGATTTTCGCTGTGGGTTTTGTTTGGTTCCGGATGAGCATATATTATTTATTAACCGTAATGCTTATAAATGCATATCGCTCACCGATGTATACGTTGAAACATAACGGTGATTCAGAAAATGAAGAAACCATCAAAAATCTTAATCGCCATCATCACGGTGGCGGTCACTCTCATTAGCACACTTGCCTATGAGCAATATGCTGGATCCCAGAAGTCCATTATTATGTTGGCGACGACCACAAGCACCTATGATTCCGGCCTGCTGGACTATTTAATGCCCATCTTTCAGAGCAAATTCAACGCTGAAGTTCGCATTATCTCTGTTGGCACCGGTCAAGCTATAGAAACTGCCAAGAGAGGCGATGCAGACCTTATTCTAGTTCATTCAAGGCAGCTTGAGCTTGAGTTTGTAAACAGCACTTATGGCATTCACAGAGTCGGTGTAATGTATAACGACTTCGTGATAATTGGGCCCATAAGCGATCCTGCCGGAATAAACGGTTTAAGAAGTGCTGCGGAAGCCTTTCGCAGAATTGCAGAGGAGGGTGCTGAAGGCAATGCCCAATTTATTTCGCGCGCAGACAAGTCAGGCACACACATGCTGGAGCTAAGCATATGGAAAAAGGTAGGTTTAACTTCCTTAAAAAAGACTCAAACATGGTATATTGAAGCTGGAGCTGGGATGGGAACTGTGTTGCGGATGGCTAATGAGAAGAAGGCTTATACATTAACAGATAGGGCTACGTGGCTATCGTTCAAAAATCAGCTTGCGGATTTGAGGGTTCTGGTTGAAGGCGATGTGGTACTGTTGAATCCTTATGCAATAATACTTGTTAACCCGGAAAGGTATCCTCAAAGAAACTATAAGGGAGCGCTCATGCTGGCCAAATGGATGATGTCTGAGGAGGGACAAAACCTCATAGCAAACTTCAAGAAAGAAGGCGAACCTCTATTCAAACCAATAGCGCGTAACATTGAACTGGCGCATATGCTGGGTTTTCCTGAACAAGAAAATGAGTTGGCATGGTATGATGCCCAAAATCCATAAAATTTCGATCCCCATTTTCCTTGTAAGCTTAAAATACCTTGGCTGGTGGTTGCACCGTGTTTAAGGATGCTTTCTGGCAGGAAATTTTGAACATAACTTTACTGTCCTTAAGGGTTTCGGGGATGGCTGTTCTAATAGGTGCGTTGATAGGCATACCTGTTGGAGCGCTTCTAGGGCTTAAGCAGTTTAAGGGGAAACGAACTGTGATGCGCTTTGTGGACATCATGCTGAAAAGCATCATAAACACTTTTATGGGTTTGCCGCCCGTTGTCGTGGGACTTACAGTTTACCTTTTGTTGACCGCATCCGGGCCTCTCGGCTGGTTGGGGATATTATATACGCCCACAGCCATGATAATAACTCAGCTCATAATGGTTGTTCCAATCATTATTGGTGTCACAATGTCTGCTGTTGGAAGTGTTGAAAAATCCATTAGAGAGAAAGCCCTATCGCTTGGCGCAACAGAAACTCAGGCAGCATGGCTTGTGTTGAGGGAAGCCCGCATGGGAGTTTTAACCTCAATTATCGCGGCTTTTGGCGCCGCAATTTCAGAGGTGGGCGGCATAATGATTACCGGAGGCAACATTAGATGGTGGACGCGGACGTTGACAACAGCTATTGTTATCGAAACAGAGCTAGGCAACTTCACTATGGCTTTAACTCTTGGAGCTATTTTGCTTTCTATGGCTTTTATAATAAACTTGGCATTGACAATTGTCCAGGTTAAGGAGGCGAGGAGATAGTTGCCAAAAGTTGAAGTGCAAAACCTCTCTAAGGAATACGCTGGAAGACAGGTTTTAAAGGATGTAACTTTCAGCGTTCAAAGCGGGGAGCTCTTCGTCCTAGTGGGACCAAATGGGGCTGGGAAAACAACGCTTCTTAGAATTCTTGACTTGCTTGATGAACCTACAAGCGGAAAAATATTGTTCGACGGAGAAATCGTAAATTACTCTGCAAAAAACAAAGCGGCTTTGCGGAGAAAAATCGGAATGGTTTTCCAGCAGACAGTTCTCTTCAATATGAGTGTTTTTGATAACGTAGCTTATCCCTTAAAAGTTAGAAATGAGAGCGAGCGAAATATTGAGCAAAAGGTGAAAAAGACGCTTGAATTAGTTCAGCTGAATGGATTTGAACGTAAAAATGCATTGGCTTTGTCAGGCGGAGAAGCCCAAAGAGTAGCCATAGCTCAAGCCTTAGTTATAGAACCTGAACTGCTCCTTCTCGATGAACCTACAGCAAACCTTGACCCGAGAAATGTCTCAATAGTTGAGGAAGTTCTCTCCTACGTTAATAGGGAGAGGAAAACGACAATAGTCATGACGACCCATAACATGTTCCAAGCAGAAAACCTGGCAGATAGGCTAGCTTTTCTCAATGAGGGAAAAATAGAGTTGATGGGCACATTTCAAGAGATTTTCGGTAAATTATCAGGACCCATTAAAAGCTTCGCTAGGATGGAGAATGTTTTTCACGGCTCTTCAAAAATAACAGCCGAAGGCACATCGATTGTAGACATCGGCAGCGGCTTGCAGATTGAAGCCGCATTCAATGAGGTTGGAAATGTAACACTGCATGTGCCACCCGAAGATATTATTCTATCAGTTCGCCCGCTCATTTCAAGCGCAAGAAACACTTTTGAAGGCAAAATAACGCAAATATCCGACATGGGACATGTGGTAAAGTTAAAAGTTGATGTCGGAGCAAACAAAAATTTCACAGTTCAAATAACCAAGCGATCATTCAATGAAATGCAACTCAACATAGATTCTAAAGTTTATATAGCATTCAAGGCGTCATCAGTTCAAGTGAACTACCATCTAACTTAGTTGGATGGCTTCCAGATGCGGCAAGTCCTCGACGTGTCCTCAACCTTCACATAGGGAACCTCTATGCCCTCAAGGTTGGCTTTGTATTCAATATAGGCTTGTAACTTGCGGTAGGGCATTGAATGCGCCCTTCTGTTCATTCTCCTCAAAACTTTTTAAGGCTTCAACAGCTTTATCCCTGGCGGTCTGGATAAGCGCCGTATTCAGGCTGAAAAGCCTTTTAGCTTCCTAGTAGCGATTCACATGTAGAAAGCTCTTAGATGTGGAGTTGAAGCCTAAATGCCATTTAACCAGTCTAAGATATTCTTCTAAAGATCTGTTTAAAGCTAAGATCTTCAACTTATTTTGTCTGAAAACTTCCTACAACCGTCAACTGAACACCCTTCTGCAAGGAACATCCCAAAAATATTAGAATGGGACAAACAATTTAAGGTTTACACCATTCAGGGCGTGTCCAATAATTGTTGTGGAGAATTGTTTTCCATGCTGGAAGAGTGAAGGGGAGAGTATTTCCGCCTATTTAGCCGGTCGTAAATGGTGGCGAAGGATAGCTGAATCCGGAAAAAACAGTTCATAAGCATCTAAATTTGAGTAATTATTTACTAGCATGTCCTCATATAAACTTAAATTGTGAAATAGATTGCTAAAGCAGGATCTTAAACTTTTACCTTTATCTTACCTTCCATCATAAAAGATGTTAATGTCCACCATAAAGTTCGCCTTGAGACCCAATGCTAACAGGCATTTTGCTCTGTATAAGCTTTGTATAAGCAAAGTCGTCAATAAAAAATGGGGGAAAGCAAAGTTCACAGTAGGCTAGAACTTCACCACCACATTTTCTTAAGAGGCATGG
>CALKGV010000105.1 GCA_938091805.1 uncultured archaeon
TTCACAGCTTTATCATTCCACTTGAGTTTTCTCCATTCAGAAAAAGGGAATCGTGCATTTCAATTTCTCCGTTTTTGGCTAAGACTGCTGTTTCAAAATCTGCTGAGGATTCGTTGTCTAGAGTTGTCTTGCTTTCGATTCTAAATTTCTTTGGTGGATTTAAGCATTTGTAAAAGCTTGATAGCTTTCCTCTTTCAAGAATAAATTCTATGCTTGATAAGATGTAGTCATTTTTTCCCCAACTGTGAAAATGCTTCATCTTCAACATCGAATTTTCCTTGAGAATCACTTTTGAATAACCCTTGTGTTTTGCATTTAAGATTGGTTTTGTAGCATTACAAATGCTGTAAATTTCTGCGGTAATATCCTTGTCCACTACTACCAAGTTTGTTGGATTTTGATAAACTTCTTGCGAGGAAATCGTGAAACATGTGCTTATTGGATGCTCCACTTTTTTAACCAAGATGAAGTATCCTTCAATGGGTTTTTGATTGAAATAGTTTCTAGTCCATTCTAGCGTTTCGTAGGCTTCAGGCCTAGATAGCAGGATTACTCCTTCTTTTGCGAATATGGAGCGAATTTCATGGTTAATTTGGACATAACTCGCGCTCTTTGCATTCTCCACATTTTTCATATGCTGAGTTTCAGCATCCACAATGTTTTTCCGCAAATTGTTCGGCGTAAAATACGCGTTCATATTAGGTGTTGGACTCTGTGCAAAGTTTAGCACAAGCATCATCGCCGAGAATCTTTTATTCAATTCCGGATTCATATCAGCAACGCTATTTTCGGCAATCTTAACGGCCTACATGATCATGAAGCCAATAATGGTGGGAGTGTACTCTTGGGGCCTATCCACTGCGAAAACTGAAATCGCAACATTATTTTCCATAAAAAGTTCAAAATCATTTCCGGAAGAGGAGGAGAGAAAAGAATAACATGCCGCTTAAAACCGAAACCCGCAGTATGGAGGTGAAAACATGAAAGTATGCCTAATTTCGCCTCCGTACAATTCGGCGGTCGAATCGGTAGTTGGAATATCGTCGCCCCCATTAGGCTTAGCATACATCGCTTCAATGCTTAGGCAAAATCACGAAGTAAAAATCATAGACTCGAACATCCTCAACTATACATTGGAAGACGTTGAAAAGGAACTGCGAGATTTTAATCCAGACATTGTTGGAATCACTTCGGTGACGCCTTCCATTTATGAGGCATATAAAGTCGCAGAAATAGCTAAAAAGGTTAGTGAAGACTGCACTGTGATTTTGGGTGGACCCCACGCAACTTTCACACCAAGGCAAACATTGGAAGAATGCAAATACATTGACGTAATTGTTAGGGGCGAAGGTGAGGAGACAGCAAGAGAATTGGTCGAAAACATTGAAAAAGGGGCTCCACTAAACGAGGTGAAGGGAATTTCTTTCAGGAATAAGAATGAGATAATTGACACTGAACCCAGACCGTTTATAAAGAACATAGATGATATACCATTCCCAAGCAGAGACTTGCTGCCCATGCACCTCTACCAATTTAACGGAGTAAAATACACTACGATGCTGACAAGCAGAGGATGCCCATTCAAATGCACTTTCTGTTCCTCCTCTAGGCTTTTCGGCGGATATTGGAGGGGAAGAAGCCCCGAAAACGTACTCGAAGAAATGAAAACAGTATATGAGAAGTACGGCATCAGAAACATCGAGATTGTGGATGACACTTTCACGCTTAACCAGGAGAGAGCTGAAAAGATATGTGACGGAATGATCAAAGAAGGCTTGGACATAATCTGGGGGGCCTCATCAAGAGTAGACACGCTATCGAAGAGGCTTGTTGAAAAAATGAAGAAAGCCGGATGCTGGATCATATACCTCGGCATAGAATCAGGCTCCCAGAAAATACTAGACGCAATAGGAAAAAGAACCACAATTGAGCAAGCAAAAGAAGCGGTAAAAATTGTGAGAGATGCTGGAATCAAAGTTTTAGGCTCCTTTATAATAGGTTTCCTACAGGATACCACGGAAACAATTAAGGAGACGATAAAATTCGCTAAAAGCCTAAACTTGGATTATGCGCAATTTTCCATACTTACGCCATATCCGGGAACCCCAATATTTGATTATGCCAAAAATAATAGCATGCTTCTCACAGAAGACTGGTCCAGATACACCGCTGCCGAGCCAATCGTTAAAATTGAAGGGGCTTCTGAAAAAGAGGTTAAAGCCCTATTCCGAAAAGCATACATCACATTTTATCTTAGGCCAAGAATTGTTATGGGATGGCTGAAAAACAAACAGTTCGGCTTCGTGAAAAACGGAGTTAAAGCCGTGATAAACTATTTGAAAGGAAGATAAAATGCATGAAGTAGATATTGTTGCGAATACCGTGAAAACGTGGCTAGGGAACCCGATTTCTAGGAACTTGTTAAGGTGGGTTTCGAAAAGAACAGAAAAAGGCAGCAATCTAGAGTCTGCCCTAAAGAAATATGCGGGTGAACAGAAAAAATTAAGCTTACAAGAAAAACTAGCCTACGCAATAGTTAAGCTAGCCCTCGATAAAGGTTCAGAATCCTTTGGCGTTTCAAAGGAGCAACTGATAGAATCCCTAAAAAATCCAATAGTAAGAAGGGGCATTGCAAACATCCTGGAGGGCATAGGCTACTATGGCGTGCAAAGACCACAAACAACAGCAGCTCCATTTCTCATGGTATGGAACTTCACGAAGCAATGCAATTTAAGATGTAAACACTGCTATGAAAACGCTGAACCGAAACCCGCGCCTGACGAATTAACAACAGAAGAAGCGAAAAAAGCCATAGACGATTTTGCAAACGCTGGAGTAGTTGCCCTCTCATTCTCAGGCGGAGAACCACTAGCAAGAAAAGACTTCCTTGAAATAGCCAAATATGCAGCTGAAAGGGAATTTTATGTTTCCGTAGCATCCAATGGAACATTAATCACAAAAGCGACCGCGCAAAAAATGAAGGAGGCCGGCGTCCAATATGTTGAAATTTCTTTAGACGGATTTGAGAAAACTCATGACATGTTTAGGGGGATACCTGGCGCTTGGAAACGAACTGTAGAAGGCATAAAAAACTGTGTTGAAGTTGGTTTAGATACGGGTGTTGCAACAACAGCAACGCATTACAATCTGAAAGAGATACCGAAACTTGTAGAATTCATCGAGAATGAGCTTCACGCAAAAAGGTTCATAGTCTTCAACTTCATACCAGTAAATAGAGGAAAAGAAATAGTCGATCAGGATCTAACTCCAAAAGAGAGAGAAGAACTCTTGGATTTTCTTTACTCAAAATTCATAGACAACGACAGAAAATTAGACGCATTTTCCACAGCTCCCCAATACGCTGTTACCTCATACAAGTTTGCCTTCGGCCCAGTGGTGGCAACGCATTTCACAAATAGAGCTGCCTCAGAAATGCTTAAGGGAAGAACGAAATCACTAACCGAGTTCATCGGCGGATGCGGAGCCGGTCGCCTCTACTGCGGCATGGAGCCAAACGGAGACATTGAACCATGCGTCTTCATACCCATAAAAGTCGGAAATATTCGAGAGCAAAGCCTAGTCAAAATCTGGAGAGAATCAACAGTCCTAAAACAGATAAGGAACAGAGACTTTTTCAAGGGCTGCGGAGAATGCGAAT
The DNA here is from genome assembly GCA_938091805.1 of uncultured archaeon. Lineage (GTDB taxonomy): Archaea > Thermoproteota > Bathyarchaeia > Bathyarchaeales > DTEX01 > DTEX01. Next base: position 3,659 of record CALKGV010000105.1, read on the forward strand.
ACAAATACATATGCGGAGGATGCAGAGCAAGAGCCTACGCTTACTTCAACGACTTGCAAGGTCCAGACCCAGGCTGCAGCATCAACCAAAAATACTGGGAAAAATTGGTCGAAACCCAAAACATTAATATAAGCTTCTAAAAGGATTGGAAGGGGAAATTTATGAGGATTCTCGTTACGATGGGGCGCGGGGGAACGGGAAAAACAAGCTTCGTTGCCTTGACGGCTAAATACTTCATCGAAAATGGAGAAACTCTGCTTCTTTTGATGGATCCGACCCTGACCAAAATCCTGGGGAAATGATCGGAGTAGACCTGCATGAACATTGGAAAAGACAATTTCAGAACTACTCGTCGAAACTTTCTTAGAACAAGGCGGAACCTTGGTCGGCGTCCCGCCGAGCGAACGCATAGAAAGTCGCATATGGGCTCATGGAATGTAGGAGGACGAACACTTCGATTTTATTGCTGTTGGAACAAAATGGATTGAAGGGCGCTCTAGAATAATTAACAAAAAATTACAGATCTGTCCTAGCTCACCAGCCGGTTTGGAGCATCTTAACCGGCGAATAACGTCAAAAGTCGATGACAGCTTCGACGTAATAGACCCATCAAAAAAGTCCTTCTATCACATTGAACGCACTTATCGCGTGGCCAAAGAGGTTAAGATAGACTTTAGAAACCCCTATGTTATTGGAGGCTTCAGGCTTCCAGAAAGCCTAGAAAGCCAAGCTGCAAAGGTTTTACCATTTAAATTTTTGGGAAGGATCGCTTATGCCGAAAACGTCGAAGAAAACGTCCTAACTGGGAAATCTCTTTTAACTTTACCATCAAATACTTCAGCATACCTTTCTGTAAAGAGAATTCTGGAAAAGGCGGGATATGCCAAGGCAGTTAATTTATAACATGCACCTATTTAATAGAGAAAACGGAGGTAAGATGATGAACGTACCAAAAATAGGGCTTGTTGCATGCAATAGTGGCGCTTCAAATACTGGATATTTAACAGGGTTAGCCGCATTGGAAGTAGTTAAAAAATTTGGAAGCGAGAAAGTCGGAATATGCTCATTACCCGCATTAGCTAATAACATTCCAAGACAAACCGCGCTCATTAAGAAAATTGAGCATCTAATCGTTATTGACGGTTGTCGTAATGAATGTGCAAGAAAAATATTGAACACTTTAGGAATCAAATATGAAAAGTACTTAAACCTGGAATATGATCTCCAGATCACTAAACTGGGACCATTCACCACTTTGGACTATTCCGGAGAGGACGTCGAAAAAGTTTCATCAGCTATAATAAAAAGAATACAAGAAATGTAGTGCGCGCCTTCTTACATGAATCAATAGCACCCATAGTGTTATGACAATCTATAAGAGTAATATCAAAACAATTTAGTGATGGTTAGTGTAATCGATAGGCAGAAGAACGCATCGGTAAACATCTGGAAAACGTTCCTTAGGATGTGGGGAGGTATGGGTTCCCCCGAAAGGAGCTAAGCTTGATGAAGCCTCCGATGAACCCAGAGGAGGCTAAGGGTGATGAAGCTCAAGAGCTAAGTATGGGCTCCATACATATCCATACTTAGTTCAGAACCCGAATGAACCATTTATCAAAGTTTAGAGTCGCATCTCAAGATTTGCAACCAAAGACAAGAGAATGTGCTCTCCATTTTTGAGACGCAAAATATGAGAGGTTCTTTGGGAATGCTCATAAATTTCCGAAACTTTTCGAGCATGACTTTATTGGCTGTCTTAAAGTTGAGAATAAAACAGTAATGGCTCCAATTTCCACAAATCTGCCAGCGTTGGAGAAGAAGTGACGCAACAGTTCGTCATGATCAAGAACCGTATCTTACGTTTTATTTATGGTAGCCTTTATTTAACAATGAGCATAGAATTAAAGCCGCAATTTTTTAAAAACATCGTTAGAACGCTCTATGTTGACGTGCATGGTGATGAAATCTCTTTAGGGAGTTATGCCCAAAAATTTTTCCCGATCTACCTTTGGCTTAGGAGCAAGATTGCTTGCGCCAAATCGCCGTTTGTCTGCTCAAGCGCTGTCCTCGCTTCTTCTAGACTTACATTTGCTTGTTGTGCCACAAGCTGAACATCCTCCTCCGGTATCACAATTCTCCTTTCGATAGTTTTCTCCGATATGTTCCCGCCAGTTATTTGGAATATTTTTTGCCCCTGAACCTCTAGGACAGCGACTTCCGGATTCTCAATAATTATCTCCTTACTGCTTGTTTTAAGTATTACCTCTTTAACTTCCATCGGGCTCATGCTTAAGCCCATACGTTGCATAAGCCTTTTAGCCTCTCGGGGGCTAATTTTTCGCATTCTTTCGGCACCTCATTTATTTTTATAATAGTAATCATTTCCTTTTTAATTTTCACCTCTTCCCTTACGAACCTTCACCGCTACACCTCTCTTAAATGCCTTCATTTCCGCCCCTGAAAGTAAGGCTCGGCCTACAGCTATGATTTCACCTTTACCGTCTATGACTATGACCTCTTCTCCAGGACGAATTTCCTCATCTAAATCAACGATATATTTGGCGAACACATCTCTTCCCCTCTCTACAAAGGGCACAGCCTCCTGTTCAATTTGAACCCATAAGCGTTTAGGCTGCATAATTTCAAAAATTCTTCTAGCGCCATCCATAGTTAACGTGAAGAGTCCGGTTAATGGATTTAATGTTGCTAAAAGATTTTTGCCAAGATAGACATGTTTCACTTTGCCAGTTCTTTTTGAGAAGACTATTTCAACATTATCCGGAAAAATCTTTTCACCCACTCCTTTACCAAACTGGTAATCAGCAATCTTCCTTATTTTCTCTAAAGCAATCCTTTTCTCAAACATGCGACATTTTTCTCCAAGGGAATCATCATGATTGGTAAATATTATTATCAAGCATTTTTATTAAAATTATTCACCCCTCTTTCTCTAATACTCAGCCACGCTCTACACTGATCAGCGCAATATAATTTATATCTCCAATAAGAGCAAGCTTTATTAGGAGCGTTGCCCAAAAAATATCGGGGCTTCTGTCTGCTAGCTCATGTAAGGAGTGTCAAGACTGCTTCTTTACCTGTTGGCGGCATTTAGCTCTAATGTTGGAGAATGTAAATAGCAAATACGGTGGAAAGGGGGGAATGAGAATTTTGCGAAGATAATCTTTGGTCCATTCCGATTATTTGGTGAAAGCAAGGGTTTCTCAATATTTGAAACAGATGATCCGGAGAAACTTACGAACATCGCAAACTTCTACACGCCTGAAGTAAAATGGAACTTCATTCCAATACATGAAGCAACTGAATACATAAAATCGACAATGGCGGACATCTATCTCAGAAGGAAATAGGTTGAAACATAACTTAGCATATATCCATCTAACATTGCATTCGTCATCTATAAAAGTACAGAGCCATCGAGGCCTATAAAAAATTCTTATATCTAAAATTATTTCAGATTCATAATCGTTGGAGGGTGGATTAATTTATGAAAGAGGTCCCGGAATGGGAAAATCCAAGAGTCACTGAGAGAAATAAAGAGCCAGCCCATGCAACCCTCACGCCTTATCCAGATGAGAGAATGGCGCTTGAATGCGTGAAAGATAAGTCTCCCTGGATATTGACGCTTAACGGCGAATGGAAATTTAAACTATATGAAAACCCATATCTGATGCCTGAAGGCTTCTATGCGCCGGACTATGAGACTGAAAGCTGGGACACCATATCGGTTCCGAGCAATTGGCAGATGTATGGATACGATAAGCCAATCTACGTTAATGTCAGATACCCATTTCACGCTGATCCGCCTCGCGTTCCTCACGATTGGAATCCAACCGGAATCTATCGCAGAACATTCGCTATTCCAAACGACTGGTTTGGTAAACAAGTATTTCTAATCTTTGACGGCGTAGATTCAGCGTTCTATGTGTGGGTTAATGGGCAGATGGTTGGATACAGCGAGGACAGCAGATTACCCGCAGAATTTAATATTACTCGATATATTAAGCCCGGAGAGAACACGCTGGTGGTTAAGGTTCTACGTTGGAGCGATGGAAGCTACTTGGAAGATCAAGACATGTTCCGTTTAAGCGGGATACATCGCGATGTTTACTTATACTGTACGCCCAACATTCATATACGTGACTTCTTTGTAAGGACGATTTTCGATGGGAATTATCAAGATGCAACCCTAAAAGTGAGGGTTAATATTCGAAATTATTCAAATGAAATATCTAAATCGCATGTTTTGGAAATCAAACTTTTTAATCAGGAAGGGCTTTCAGTATTCGACGAACCTATAATAAGTCGTTTTGGCGGAATAATGCCTAAAAGCGAAGCAGTACTTGAGGTTGAGAGGAAAGTTTCAAGGCCTAGGAAATGGTCGGCTGAAGACCCCTATCTTTACACGCTGCTTTTTACGCTGAAAAGTGAGAGCGGTGAAATAATTGAGGTTGAAAGCTGCCACGTTGGCTTCCGCCAGGTTGAGATTAAGGGCGGGCGAATACTGATAAATGGCGTACCAGTCTATCTTAAGGGGGTTAATAGACATGAACACGATGATGTAAGGGGGCATGCTGTTACAGTGGAGTCGATGGAAAAAGACATAATTCTAATGAAATGCTTCAACTTTAACGCTGTAAGAACGTCTCACTACCCAAATCACCCCGCCTGGTACGACCTATGTGATAGGTATGGAATTTACGTGATTGATGAAGCCAACATCGAATGCCATGGGCTCGTCGGCTTTTTAAGAACGATTTTCCAAGCTGAGGAGGCTTTGGGCAGATCTTGGGAAGAACTTATGCAAGAGTTTCGAGAAGAACTTAAGAAGAGATCATGGGAGGAGATCATGGAGGAAATATCAAAGAGGTTTCCCAGATATGTGGAGCCAGCGCATGATCCTGAGTGGCTTCACGCATTTATTGAGCGGTTTGTCAGGATGGTTGAGAGGGATAAGAATCACCCATGCGTCATAATATGGTCTCTTGGAAATGAATCTGGTTATGGGCCTAATCATGACGCATTATCCGGCTGGGTTCACGGTTACGACCCGACGAGACCTGTGCATTACGAGGGAACAATACATACACGCGAAAAGAAAATCTCAAGGAGCGTTGATATAATAAGCATAATGTATCCATCCCTCGAAAGGTTAATACATCTGGCAGAGGACCCTGAAGAGGAAAGGCCCGTAATAATGTGCGAATACGCCCACTCGATGGGTAACAGCACAGGCAACCTTAAGGAGTACTGGGAGGTAATTTATAAATATAAACGTCTATGCGGAGGCTTCATATGGGACTGGGTTGATCAAGGATTAAAGCGCGTAACAGAAGATGGAAAGGAATGGTGGGCTTACGGCGGGGATTTCGGCGACGAACCGAACGATGGAAACTTCTGCATAAATGGACTAGTTTGGCCAGATCGCACGCCCCATCCAGCCATGTGGGAATGTAAGAAGATCCAGCAGCCTGTTGAGGCTGAGGCTGTTGATCTTTCAAATGGAACGATCCGGATCTTAAATAAACACGACTTTACTGACTTAAGCATCATCGACGTCTTCTGGGAGCTAACTGAGGATGGAAAAGTGATCCAGCAAGGAATGCTGCCTAAAATCTTCACTCCGCCCCGTGAGAGCGAGATTGTAACCGTACCATTTAAAGTTCCAGAACCTCTTAAGCCCGGAGCTGAATATTGGCTGACAATCCGATATAAACTTTCAAGGGACACTTTATGGGCTGAGAGGGGCCATGAGGTTGGTTGGACCCAGTTTAAGATGCCCTTCGAGGCTCCTTTGGGACTGGTGGTTAAAGTGAGCGATATGCCGCCTCTTGAGTTTGAGGATTCAGCTGATAAAATAGAGGTTTTAGGAAAAAATTTCAGCCTAGTCTTCAATAAGAGGGATGGATATATAAGCTCGCTCATTTATGGAGGCTTTAACATTATAAAGAAGGGGCCCCTCTTAAATGTCTGGCGTGCGCCGACAGATAATGATGCTCCAAGGTTAGCTCCAATGTGGCGTAGCGCTGGGCTTGACCGCTTAAAGCATGTGATTAGGGAAGTTAAAACTGAAAGGATCTCAGATAAACTAGTCCACGTGTTTATAAACACATCGCTCTGCACACCGGAGGAAATTGAGCGGTTCAAATGCAATTACCTTTATAAAATTTATGGAAGCGGGGACATAATAGTCGAGGTGGACGTTGACCCGGCGCCGGAGCTTCCACCATCATTGCCAAGAGTTGGTCTGCAGTTAACTCTTCCAGGAGGGTTCGAGAACGTTGCATGGTTCGGCCGCGGACCGCATGAAAACTACTGGGATAGGAAAGAGGGGGCGCAGATTGGATTTTACAGCGGAACCGTTGATGAGCAATATGTACCTTACATTAAGCCTCAGGAAAATGGAAATAAAACCGATGTCCGCTGGGTTTCACTCACCAACAATCTTGGAATAGGACTTCTCGCTGTTGGAATGCCATTAATGGAGTTTAGTGTCCACCATTACACGATGGAGGACTTTGAGAAAGCGAAGCACACGTATGAACTTAAGAGGAGAGAGGATATAACATTAAATCTCGACTACAGACAGTCAGGCGTGGGAGGGGGGAGCTGCGGACCTGACACTTTGCCTCAATATCTGGTCAAACCTGAACATATCCGTTTCAGCCTTAGGCTGAGACCTATTTCACCCAGCGAATCAGCGATGTACCTGAGCAGGCAAAAGATTATATAACGAGGTTATAATAAATATTTATGGGAATAAATGTGGATAAATCGTATTTCCGAGAGAGACTTGAAAATTGTAAAAGCTATGGGGAAATTTTCGAGGTTGTAAAGAAGGTTGTTAAGGAGGTTCTAGGTTTACGTAGGGTTGGCCTACTCTTATATCTTGAGGATCTGCCTCCGCACATAGGCGCATATCATCAGATAGGTTCAAACGGCATAGTCTTAAACAGATGGCTTCTAAACATCATGTCTAAGACGCTAATGTCTAAGACAGAGTTTAACTCGCTAATTTTCTCGCTTCTGCTCCATGAGTACATTCACACATTAGGCTTTTTAAATGAAAAGGAAGTTAGAAGACTTGTTTATGAGATAAGCCTAAACGCCTTCGGAGAGGGGCATCCAGCGGTCAGAATGGCTGTGGAACCGCCACTAATAAGCGCTCCAATAAAGCTTTTTGAAGAAGGCCTGGATTATAGCAGGTTGGAGATTGTTAAGGACTTTGAGAGGATTGAGCATTCATATATTATTTAACCGCCTAAACAAAAACAATAAATTTAATTATTTCTAGCAACTTCTAATATTTCCCTTAAAGTGATGTGGGATGAAGCTGTTCGGCAAAAAGAAGGAGTCGAAGCCTAGCGAAAACATATATGAGTATGAGATCTTTGGAGGCTTTACGATAGCGAGGAAACCAGGCGGCTACGAGATAATGTGGAAAAGCCCAAACGTGACGACAATAAGTGTTCAAAAGATGCCAGTGATATCCTCTGAGGTTCAAACAAGGGAGGAAAATGGCAAAATATATGTGTTAACAACTGATTGTAAACTTAAATTGATAACGAGGGAGGGAAATACTGAGGCATACATATCAAAGATTTAGCAAACAATTAAAAAATATCCATCATTATTATTTTTTGGATTGAATGATAGCACTTCACGTCTTATATCTGGAAGGCGGCTTAAAGAGGTACCTTGAAATCTTCGCCCAATTTGAGGAGAATGGAACATTAAAGCTTGAAGGCAAAACAACTTTAACATCCTAAATCAAGCGACTCCCATCTTATGATTTTTCCCCTCTTATAAACTGGTGTCACTTTAAATAGATCCATCTGACACGAGAATTTTATGTCCTTCATGAAACCCAGTTCTATAAGTTTTCTTGAATGCTCACTTCTTACAATGGCGGCATATAGATCATTTTCCACATGCTCAAAAGCCAGTAAGGATGCTAGGGCTGCGTCTGATAATGTGATGGCATTATGAGGCAACCTCGCAATTATCGCCCCAGCGCAAATGAAATCTTCTAGGGAGAATTTTCGCTTAGTGCCTGACTGGATAATTGATATATTTAAGTTTTCAGATTTTGAGATTGCAAATGCTTTTTCAGCGACATATCTTGCATTTAGAAATGAGCCGATGAGAACCCATTTGGAATTTCTTGAGAGCGTTATGGCTGTTGTTCCGCTCGTTGTGGTTAGCAATATTGTCTTCCCATGAACCCTTTCGCCAGTATATTCAAGGGGTGAATTCCCAAGATCGAAACCTCGAGGTTTCAGTCCACCCCTTTCACCCGCTAGGAGATATTCTGGGTTTCTAGCGTGGATTTTGTAGGCTTCTCTCAAAGTTTTCACCGGTATTATCGCCTCAGCTCCGTTTGCCAGGGCTGTTACAATGCTTGAGCAGCATCTTAAGGCGTCAATAATAATTATCAAATCTCCTCTTTTAGCAGCCTTCTCAGAATCCTTAGCTAAAAATTCAGTATTCACTTTGATGGACATTTTAGGCATCACCATAAATGCGCTTTACGATTCTTTCCCAACTTGAAAATAGAAAATGAGAAATGGTTTTATATATTTGCTTATTACTGAAATATTTAGATTTGTTGCTGTAGCGGTATCCTAGCATGGAGAGCATTGAAGAAAGCGTTAAAATAGGGCTTGAGGTTCATACGCAATTAACAAGCTTAAAAACTAAGCTTTTCTGCAATTGCCCCTCGGACTATAGAGGAAGGGAGCCTAACACGCTTGTATGTCCAGTTTGCTTAGGGCTTCCAGGCTCGCTTCCCGTGTTGAACAAGAAGGCTGTTAAATATGCAATTATGGCGGCGCTTGCGCTGAACTGTCAAATTTCAGAGGAAATGATATTCTTCAGGAAAAACTATTATTATCCTGATTTGCCGAAAAACTTTCAGATAACCCAGTATGATAGGGCTGGCGGGGCTCCATTAGCCGTTAATGGATATTTATATATTGAGGATCAGGGTTACCGGAAAAAGATTCGGATAAGTAGAGTTCATCTTGAGGAGGATCCTGGAAGGCTTGTGCATGTGGGACCAATCGACCAATCCCCATATACGCTTGTTGATTACAACCGTTCCGGGGTAGCTCTTCTGGAAATCGTCACTGAGCCGGATCTGAAATCCCCTAAGGAGGCCAGAATATTTCTTCAGAAGCTTAGGAACATACTTGAACATTTGGGGATATTTGATGGGAGCTTGGAAGGTTCAATGCGCTGTGATGCCAATATATCATTGGCTGGCGGAACAAGGGTTGAGATTAAAAATATAACTTCCTTTAAGGAAGTTGAGAGGGCATTGAATTTTGAAATTATCAGGCAGAAGGGGCTCGTTGAAAAGGGGATCACTGTCAAACGTGAGACTAGGCATTGGGATGAAATTCGAAGAATTACCGTTTCACTTAGAACTAAAGAGGAGGAGCAAGACTACCGGTACTTTCCAGAAATGGATCTTGCACCCATCTTAATTAGCAAGAGCTTTATTGAAGAAGTGAAAGCTGAGATGCCAGAGCTTCCTGAAGAGAGAATTGAACGATTCATGAAGATGTATGGTCTGCCAAAATATGATGCTGAAGTTCTGGTGAGCTCCAAATCTCTAGCGGATTTCTTTGAGGAATGCATAAAACTTCATGATAAACCTAAGGAGATAAGCAATTGGATGATGAGCGATCTGCTCCGCTACCTCTATGAAAACAACATTGAACTTTATGAGTCAAAAATAACTCCACAGAAACTTGTGGACATGATACGCCTAATTGAAGAGGGCGTAATAAGCGGGAAGATAGCTAAAAAGATACTTCCAGAAATAATCGTCTCAGGAAAGGAGCCGAGAGAGATAGTTAAGGAGAAAGGGCTTATCAAAATAATGGATGAAGACCTGCTTAATAAGCTAGCGGATGAAGTTTTCGCTGAGAATCAAAAGGCTGTTAGGGATGCGCTTATAGATGATAAGGCAATACATTACCTTATAGGTCAATTAATGAGGCTTACAAAGGGTAAGGCTGATCCGAACATAGCGAACAAAATAATTAGGGAGAAAATACAGAAAATTAGAGAGAAAGAACTGCGTAAGAACGCATGACTTGGCTGAAAAGTTTATTTTAAATCATATTTTCAGATGTAAACTTCAAAGTTTTCCTCAAAAACTTATACATGTTAAATGCTGCTTCCTGATCGGATATTAAATCCGTGATTGGGCTCAGGAGGCATATGCCGTCTATTCCACGTAATTTCGCCAGCCCTAGGAGAAGCCCAGATAACCCTATAATCCTCCCACCAGAATATAGTTTCGCGCCTAATGAGACGTATTCTGAAACAATTTTGCTCGAGGTCCCTGCAACATATATCTCCCTCTGGGGATGCATAGCTGGGAACCCATCTAATGTTATGATGAAATTGCAGTTAAGTTTATCCACAAAGTCTAGTATGTCTCCGCAAACCTCATAATAGGCTAATAAATCCTCAACAGGTGGTTGCGTATCACCAATAAGCATCACTAGGTTAGTTTCCAGCGTTGATATTAAAATCCGATATCTTAGCAAATTGCATAATCCATCTTCATCTACAATTGTGTAATCCGGTAGGGTCGGCGAATACAGCTCAGCGATTAGCTTAGCTTGAGAGTGCTTAGCTAATAAATTTACTGCTGCAACACCAACATTCCCTATGGATGGCAATCCGGTGACGAAGGTGGAATTTTCGAGACTTGGCTGAAGGAACAATTTCAGATATGTTCTGTTCAAAGTTCTTCTCCATCATAAACCTTGAAGTGGAAGTATTTAATCGTAGTGGCTCACTTAAGTTATTTGGCAGCTTTCATCTTCCTTTCCCTCTTATTGTAAGCAATAAAAAGGTTGATTTTCAGGTTTTCCTTTTTCCGCTTTTTTCGCGCAACAGTGGAAATGTTAGGAGCATTGCGAACGCTGCTAGTGCTGCTGAAACATGAAAGGCCGGCAGATATGAACCGCAAAAATCTTTAGAATAGCTTGCCATGATAGGGCCAAAGAAGCTGCCGGCGCCATAGGCAGTAAACATGATCCCATAGTTTACTCCCAAATTTTTGCTTCCATAATAATCTGATGTTATAGCTGGATATATGGCTAGAAATCCTCCGAAACACATGCCTATTATCATTATGCTTATTATAAAAAGCGGCTGAATGAAGAATAACCCTGAAATTATTAATAGCGCAATTGAGCATGCTAGAAAATCTATTGTTAGGGCTTTCACTCTTCCAATCTTATCTCCAAGTAAACCCCAAAAAATTCTGCCTAAGGCATTGGAGCCCCCTAGAATTGACACGATTGTAGATGCTTGAGGATCAATCATGCCAGCCAATTCCATGGCTACCTGTTTAGCCTGCCCAATTATCATTAAACCCGCTGCTGTTCCGAACCAATAGCTAAGCCATAATAGGATAAATCTTGAGGTTTTAAGCATTTCGCTAGTTTCAAATATATTTTCCGCCGCATTGCTCCTCACAGCGGCAATATAAGGTCGCCCTTCAACCTTATAGTCTGCCGGGGGATTTTTTAAGATTTTGGCTGATGAAAGAGTTAACGCCATGAAAATTATGCCTGTAAAAATGAAGGTTTGTCTCCAACCGTAGACGCCTATTAGAAATGACCAAAGGGGTGCGAATATTATAGCTCCGCCTCCGAAACCAAAAACAACAAGCCCAGTAACTAAGCCCTTTTTGTCCGGAAACCACTTGTTACATGTTGCTATTGGAGCCCCATATGCGAAGCCTATGCCAAGCCCTACAAGCAGGCCGTAATTCACATACAGCCACAATAAGGAGTTTGTGCAGCTAGAAAGAATCATTCCTAAGCCAAGTAGGAAACCACCTATACCTACAGTTATCCGCGGGCCTTTTTCGTCCTGAAGTTTTCCAGCTGGAATCATAGATAAAGCAAATGTTAATAATGCTATCGTGAAAGCTGTGGTTGTCTCAGTTCTCCTCCAGCCAAATTCCTCTTCAAACGGCGAAATAAATATGCTGAAGGCATATACGGCTCCAAGGCATAAATTGACCACCATCGCGGCGATAACATATTTCCATCGGGAGACATCCATAGATAATGAGACAATTCCTAAGTTCATATATCCTTTTCTCATCGGCGCATCATATCTCATCATAATATGCTGGTATATTTCAGTACCCGTAAGTTTCCATTGGAGAAAGAAATGCGAATATGCGCTAGTTAGATGGATGCATCATAAAAATTGATTGGACGATAAGCAATTATTTACCAACGAACTCATCTCTAAATTCCATATCTTAAGTGTATTGTTATGCATGCTATTGTTATGAGGGCTTTGTATGTTGCCGCCAGCCTCTCATACCTTACGATTATTCTTCTGAAGCTTTTGAGCCATCCGTAGAATCTCTCAACTGCAGACCTCATCTTCCCATAGATCTCGATGTCGTATTGTATGGGCTTCCTACCATTCCTTGGGTTCACGGGTATGTTTGCCTCCACATTCATGGATGATAGCCTATATCTTATTGCTTCAGTATCATATGCTGAGTCAGCGTAAAGCTCCTTCGGAGCCTCCTCTAAGCCATCCAATAGCTCATCTATACGCTTCGAATCATGCTCATTTCCAGCACCCAAAGCTATGCTTAAAGGCATAGAATACTCATCCACACATACATGTATCTTCAAGCCCTTCATATGCTTGAAGCCATCATAGCCTATCATTTCTCCCCCCTTTTTAGCCTCCACAGTCGAGCTATCAACGCATACCCTACCATGCTCCCTCATGGATGCTAAGGCCGTGAATACTCTATCCCATACGCCCTCCCCCTGCCAGCGCCTAAGCCTCCTCCAAGCAGTCTTATATGAGCCATAGCGAATAGGCATATCCATCCATCAGCATCCAGTAGTCAAGACGTACAGAATGCCGTTTATCGTCATCCTATCATCAGCCCCAGAGCCTACCAACCCTAGCCTTAGGAGGAAGCAAAGACCTAATGAACTCCCACTCACCATCAGAAAGCTCAAGAAACTCCATACCAAAACATAATCAAAAAGACTTAAATAGTTTTGAGATGAG
>CALKGV010000106.1 GCA_938091805.1 uncultured archaeon
GCCCGACCGGTCAGCCCGCCCCATCAGGCGTGGTAACCACCATCCCATAGCACCCCATCATGACCACCCACACCCATCAAGCACAAAAACCAGGTAACAAAAGCCAAAAACACGCCGCCCAAAAGTTTTTCTACAAGCCCGCACACGCCTAAAGATTAATAAATTATTCTCACCATTATTTGAACAAAAGGTGTCTATTTGATGGGTTTACCTGAAAACGGCATATGCCTAGTAGGGTATACATATCGTAAATACGAGATGAAGTACGCTTTCTACAAGGCTAAAGAGTATGGATATGATGCCATAGAACTTCGCGACTTCTTAGACTTTAATAATGAAAATTTAATTTCGCTGAAAAAAACTTTAGGTCAAGCGAAAGAATTAAGTTTAAGATTTGGCATTAAATTTCCTGTTATTTTTCTACAAATTGACAAGTATATTGGTGAGAAGATGATGAATGAATTAATGCAAGTTTTATCAGACCACGGTATATTTATGATACATACACATGCAAGTATAACTTTAAACAGTAAACCTGTTACTTCAGCTGAGGCTAGTGAGGAGCAATATAGAATGGAAGCGGAAAAAATAGCATCAGTATCTGAAATTGCTAGGAATTATTCTATTATCATATCCATTGAGACACACATGGGGACTCTCTGTGACACAACAGCCTCCACGCTAAGGTTAATTAAATACGTAAACCATAAATCTGTTAAGGCTTCTCTTGATTTTGCAAATATATTAATATTGAACAGAAATGAAGATTTGCAAAAAACCATTGAAAGATTCAAGGATAAAATAGGTTATACCCACCTTAAGAATTGCAAATATTTCGTTTGGGGATACGATTGGAACGTTCCGCTTGAAATGGGCGATATAAATTACTATAAAATAATAGCAAAGCTGCTACAAATAGGCTACTCGGGGCTCTTTGGTATAGAATATTGTGGAACTGGAGACCCCAATGTTTTTGCATCCAGGGATGCAAGATATTTGCGCCAAATAATAGAAGAATTAAAAAGCCAGGCGGTTCAATGACCTACTTTAAAGATTATTTTTAGAGGGACTGAAAAATCATAGTTAAAAATATTATCAGAGTGTATGAGATTATGGTTCGAATTTCTGTTATAGGTGGCGGTAGCCTTTTTGTAGTCTCATTGCTTCATGGATTATGGCGTTTTTCTAAGGATCTGAAGGAAAATAACGAAAATGTTGTGATTTCGCTATATGACATTGTTCCTGAAAAGGCGGAGATTATAGCTAGATATGGTCGGCTTTTAAATGAAAAGGTTAAAGTTCCAGTGGTGATGGAGGTTGCAAAAACTCGTGATGAAAGCCTAAGAGATGCAGATATAGTGTTGCTATCTATAACTCTCACTAACTCCCTTCAATTTGCTAGAACAATATCTGTAGTATCTGGTTTAGACTGGAGAGATGGAAATGGGGAGATCGGTCCGTCAGAGATCACGATAGCTGCACGTAGTTTTCCCTTCATGAAGAAGCTGGGAGAAGATATTAAGCGTCTCTCGCGAAAAGCGATACTGCTTAACTTGGTAAATCCAACAGATTTAATCGCTGAGATAATTGAGGAATCTACTGGTGTTCAATCTTTTGGCTTATGCGTTGAGGTTGAACACTTAAGAGATCATTTATGCTATTACTTTAATTATGAGCCTGAACAGATTTCTTTGGTGCATGCAGGTGTAAATCATGACGGTTGGATCCTACGTTTTACAGTCAATGGTGAAGATGGCTACAAATTATTACACGATAAGATTTTATCTCTACCTAAAAGACTAGATTTTCATCCAGGTAATCAAACAATGGTCATGCTTTATCAACTTACAGGATATCTCCGCTCATCCGCATATCATTCCGGAATTTGGCGTGCGATGCCTTGTGAAAATTTGAGGTTGCGGGATCTCTTTTATGGAGCAAACAAGTATGAAAGAGAATTCTCCGCCGTCAAATCCGCTTTAGAAACAGGACGACCAATTCAAGATAATTACTTGAGAATCCACCCAGAATTATCTCTGATAAGGTATCCTGGCACAGGCATTGCTATTGCTCGTCTTGCGCGTTCAATGGTAACAGGGCAGAAAGATGTGTTTGCACTTCAATTAAGAAATCAAGGTTCGATCATAAATTTTCCCAGAAATGTGCGGGTTGAGGTTCCAGCAATTTATAATGGAAGAAAGTTCTTGCCAATGGAGGTAGGTGAATTCCCAGAATGGTTAGGTTGGACATCTAAACAGCTGGCCATTAAACGGATGCTTGCTGCAGAATACATATTAACACGAGATAAAAATTTGCTTAAACATGCGCTCACCTCCGTACCTCAAGTATGCACTGTAAATAGTCTTTTAGCCTATGTTGAAATCCTACATGAGAAGTTAGAGCATGCAAAGGAAAGCGATTGGAAACTTACACCTTAATAAATCCGAAACGAAGAAGACCCGGGCAACTATGTTATGATATGAAAGAAGCGTCTCTAAATGTGTAAGCAAAAACATAAACTGCCATTCTCAATGGCCACACAAAAAATATAAAATACGCTCATATTAAGAAGATGGTACTTTTTTAAGTATTGTTGACTAGTCAATCGGCTTTGCTTGATTTCCGGTTTGGATGGACTTTGGTTATGTGTTCATTGAGGTTTTTAGATTTGACCTCGGCCCCACAGAGAGGATGGTTCAACCAGCCTGTCTTTCCAGAGGGGTTCATAAGCTCATTTATGAACTCATCCACGGTTAAACCTCTGGTGTGAGCAAGATCCTTAACCTTCTTAGCCGTACCCTCCCTGACGGTTAAAATGGACCAGCCCTTCTCAGGCATGCATTAAACACTGCAGGCCATGCCTATAAATTTGATTAGTCAAAAGCCTAGAGAAAAGCGCCAACATCTTAACAAGAGCGATAAAATAATAGTCACTTTGTAAAAAGCCTTTTCTAAACCTCTTTTATACGCCCATTCTTCTCCATTCTCTTGACATACCGCCAAACTGCAGGTTATTAAACGGTTTTGGTGTGTTGAGGGGTATGACTATGGTTCTATGGTATTATTTAAGCATCTTAAGGCCGAAATAATCGCGTGGTGCTTAAGATAGGCAGCAAACGCAAAATAGATCACACGGTCTAAAAAGGGTTGCTGCTATGGGGCATGCTGGGCTCAGCGAGACTGATTGCATTGTTCCAGAAACACCCATCTACTTTAGGCTCCTAGCCACGATGCCCTTAATGTAGATCCTTAAGAGCTTGGCGCGATAGCTTACGGTGCCTATTAGACAGCTCAGCAGTTCAATACTATTTATGCCTGGAATTCGGCTTGCTGTCGTAGAGTCTGCAAAATAACGTCCCATTACGGTTTGATGGAGATGCGGTCAAGAGGGGAGGCAATATGTGCATTCATTTGCCAGTTTTTTGATAGATAATCCTCTTTATTTCCTGATCTACGAGTACTTTCAGGGCATCCCCACCCTTGATTCCAAGGGATTCGACAGCTTTTTTTGGTATTGTCACCATGTAGCTTCCGCTCTTCCGCAGTTGGACTTTCACGAAGTCTATTTCCATCTCTGTCATGGTTTATTTACCACTTTAAACCATTTCCAACCGCAAAATTTATATTTTTCCAACCACTATAATGGTTTTTGATGGTCGAAAATGGTTGAAAAAATGCCTTTGGAAAAAGCAAACAGTCAGTCTGCTGCCGGCGAACTCGCTGAGATGCTAGGGTTTAGAGCTGAGTTAGAGGACGTATGTGCCTCTTCGGCGGAAAGGTTTGGACTTTCCGGCAGAGATGGCAAGCCGCGTGTCGCTTTAGTCATGGATGCGCTGCTTAAGTATCCGTGCCTCGACCGCGTTGTCAAGCACTTAGGCTTGGATGATGGCAACGTTAACCTTCCGTACCGTGAAAACCGTTCGCTTGCTATAAACCTCCTAACTGGCTGTCTGCAAGCCAAGATCGCGGGTTATGCAGTTGAGGTTGAAGTGGACGAGGAATGCGGCGGGCCGGATGCGACGATCAGGCCGATGAAGTGTGGGATCATGGTTCGCTCCGGCACGGCAACTGTGCTGGTTGAGGTAAAGGGCGGATGCTTCACATATTCCCAGCTTATACGCCACCTCATCGACCGGTCTGACGCGATCACTGTTGTGTGGCGAATACTTCTCAAACAAATATTCACCGTCGACTCTAGGAAGCATATGTGGCTGTTTCTGGAGTCAATGAGGTTCGCTTTGAACAGGGGTCAGGCTCTATTAAGCGGCTATAGATCCGAGTGCAGTCATAAAATTGGAGACGTAGATGCGTTTGTAAACGGCTTTTTATCCGCCCTCAGGGCGACGTTGCCGACGGACGTTGACGAAGTATGCCTGCCGGTCAGGGACGAAGGCCCTAACGGACGTTGAGGATGGAGGCGGGGCGCATGTCGGAAAGTGTGAATCTTTTGGAGGTAGGCTTGGGCGTTGAGGGCTTTCGGAAGCTGTTCATTTCGCTTCCGGAAGGTTTGAGGCTTGAGTTTAAGAGGGTTGTGAAGCAGAAGATGAGCCTCGCCCATGCTTGGATGATGCTTATAGTGGCCAGAAGAATGCTTGACGAAGGTATGCGGGAGGTGCACTTCCACCATGAGCTTCAGTTGGCGGACGAGAAGATAACCGTGGATGTTTACGGTTGCAGCGGCGAAAGGCGCTATTACGCTGAGTGCGTAACCAGCCCGGAGGAGAACAGCGTCTATAAAAGGGCGAGATCCATCAAGGATCAGGACCCGGCGGGCGAATTCATACTGGCCATCCAGGATAGGGTGGGCTATGCCATCGCGGAAATGGGCGGAGAAATAGACTACATATGGGTTGCATGCAAAGACGGTAGAGCCCTAAACCTAGACGACTGGATGGGCATGCGGCTGGAAAGGCTGAACATGGCGGCGGGAGGATTTGCCAGCCTCAGGCGGCTGATAGACGAGCTCAGCGAACTGACAATAGAGGCGGGGCGCTCAGAGGCCGCTGCGAAAACCCATGGATGGAACGCGCTCCTACAAATAAAAAATTCGCTCTCCACAGCGCTTGACAGGATAGCTGCCCTTGAGGAAATGGATGTATCCTTCAGCGTAAATAGCAGTCTCCTAAAAAGGTTGCAGGAGGTTAAAGAGGAAGCATTACGCAGAATCATCGCTGTTGCAAGCGAAACGCTGTCCCTCACATGGCCCCTTAGACTCACATATGAGAATGGCAAGTTAAGGGTTGAGGGTGGAACAAGTGAGGACTTTTACTGGCACAACTGGCCGGCGAACAACATGCAGCCAGCCCAGGAAAAAATCCTCAAAGACTTAAAAAGAACCGCGACCACGGAGTCAAAGATCGTTCTAGCCATGATAATGCCAGACCTCAAGGGCGAATACCTGCGCAGCATAGCACCAATAATGGTCACACCGCTCCGGCAAGAGATGGCACAACTAGCACTATACCTAACAGGCAAAATGGAGGAAAAGCTGGAGAAAATAATGGAAGCAATAACATAAAACCATGACCCCCACTATTCCAGGATTATCCGCTAACAGCCCAACAAAAACGCGTTATTAACCCTTAAACTTGCGAAATCTCCACTCTAGACTTAAAAGTTGGAGATTTGAATGACTTCTTAACATGATTTAAACCCTTACATAATTGATGATGAACTCATCTCTAAATTATTTAAGTCTTTCTTGAGTATGTTTTGGTGCTGTTACTTTAAGCTTATCGCCTCCTTTAGTTGGGTTATGAGTTTTAGGTATTCTGGTTGTTTGTGTAGGTTGAAGAGCCTGAGCCAGTTCTTGACATGGTTTAGGTTGCATCCGCTCCTTCTGCATGAATAGTTGTCGTTGAAGGCTTCAGTTCTGTCCTTAACAGCTTGGATGGCCCTCTCGATTAGGCTTTTATACTCGTCGTTTAGGAGCCTATGCTCCAGGCCTAAGGATCGGCATGCTTCAGGGTACCATGTTGCCCCGTCTGTGTATACTGGGTGCCGGCCATAACGCTTGATAAGCTGTCTTAGGAAGGCTTCGGCGGTCATGCTGCTCCTAACTCAGCTAAACCATAGTCCTAGAAATCTGCGCTGATAGGGCTCGTATGCAACCTAAACCCAGCCTTCCACGCCTCTAACCTTCACCATGGTCTCGTCCACAAGGAAGCGCGAACCCTCCTAGCCAGGAAGAGGCGTTCCAGAGGCGGAAGCGCCTGAACCCAACGCCATATCGAGACATGGCTTCTACGGGTGAAAAACTCTAAAGCCCTGGAAGCAGCCCTGAAACTCAAACCCTCAAAAACCAAAT
>CALKGV010000107.1 GCA_938091805.1 uncultured archaeon
GTAGGAAGCCCATACAATACGACATCGAAACCTATAAGAAGATGAGGTCTGCAGTTGAGAGATTCTATGGGTGGCTCAAAAGCTTCAGAAGAATAATCGTAAGGTATGAGAGGCTGGCAGCAATATACAAAGCCCTCATAACAATAGCATGCATAACAATACACTTAAGATATGGAATTTAGAGATGAGTTCATTGAAAGCGTCGGCAATCTGATTCAGATGACAGCATAAAAACTTTGAAAGGGGATAATTAAGTCGCCAAAATATTTGGAAGATGCTTATTAGGTGTGAAAGAAAAATTACAACGTGATTTTTGAATTTCGTAAATTTGTTTTTAGCCCTTAAATTATTGAGTTTCTTTTCATGTTTTTAATATATATTTATTATTCCTAACTTTCTTATTTGGCTTTCACCAAAATTATTCTTAAAACGCTGGCCTTAGTCTGAGGTTGAGAGGCTATTGGTCCGGCCCTCAGATGCTCAATTATCTTCCTCCGAAATCATAGAGGACTTTCGATCATATGTTAAAAATATTAAAGACGAGAAGTTAAACTTGGTTTTTAATTTACATCCTGAGGCTACATTAATCACTACTTCTAATGGCACCATTATTGATTGTAATAAAGCATTTTTGGAGTTTTACAGATGTAAATCTAAAAATGAGGTTTTAAATAAATCGGTGCTCGACCTTATTGCTAAAAATGATCAATCAAAGATTATAGAGGTTTTGAACAGCAGATGTAGGCTAACAAACGTTGAGGTTAATTTTATAAGTGCGGATGAACGTGAAATCCCGGCAGAGATTTCTGTAAATTTCATAAGGGATTCAAGAGAGAAAATCACCGACGCCATCTTATCTATAAGGGATATATCAGAAAGAAAAAGGATCCTGGAGATATTGAAACGTGATCAACAAATGTTTAATGTGTTAATGGACAGTATACCTGATGCAATCTATTTTAAAGACTTAAATTCACGCTTCATCAGAATTAACAGGCCTAAAGCTATCAGACTCGGTTTAAAAAATCCCGAGGAAGCTGTTGGCAAGACGGACTTTGACTTCTACAGTGAAGATTTTGCGCGCGAAACCTATGAAGATGAGCAAGAGATAATGAAGACTGGGAAAGCGCTCATAGGTAAAGTTGAGGAGGTTAGAAGTAAGAATGGAATAACCAATCGCTGGGTTAGCGCTACAAAGATTCCAATAAGAGATGAGAGTGGAAAAATAATAGGTTTAGTTGGAATTTCAAGAGATATTACGGATCTAAAACTCATGGAAAGAAAACTTGAGCATGCAAATGTTGAGTTAAAGAAACACATAGAGGAACTGCAAAAAGTTCAAGAAGAACTTAAGAGATCAAATAGGGAATTGGAAAATTACACGTATGCTGTTTCACACGATTTGAAAGCTCCATTGCGCGCCATAAGATCCTTTGCATCGTTCCTTCTAGAAGATTACAAGGATAAACTGGATAAAGATGGCCTAGAATATTTAAAGAGAATTGACGCCGCTGCAATACGCATGAATGAATTCATTGAAGATCTACTGATTCTTTCGCGTGTTGGCCGCAAATTTATGGAAGCTGAAAAGGTTGACTTGAATAATCTTTTAGAGGAAATTGCTCAAGATTTTAAGCCCATTATCGATAGCAGAAATGCCAGAGTGATCGTCAATAGGTTACCAACCCTCTATATTCAGAGGGTTTGGATTAAACAATTATTCATGAACCTAATAGATAACGGTTTAAAGTTTAATAAGTCTGAAACTCCAAAAGTTGAAGTTTCATGCGAAGAGAAAACGGATCAGTATCTTTTTAAAGTTAGCGATAACGGTATTGGAATTAGAGAGGAGCACCTCAATAAACTCTTTAACTTATTTGAAAGGTTGCATTCAAGTGAAGAGTATGAAGGGACGGGCGCTGGCTTAGCAATATGTAAAAAGATTGTTGAGAATTGGGGTGGAAGAATATGGGTGGAGAGCGTTTTTGGCAAAGGAAGCACATTCTGCTTCACTATACCGAAAAAGTATGGGATAGGGGTGGAAGGTTCTGGTTAAAAAAAATTGTTCTACGATATTACTGGTTGAGGATAATACAGACGATATTTTAATAACTAGAAGAGCAATGGATAAAGCGAACATTGTAGGCAGGTTAATAATCGTTAACGATGGCGAAGAAGCCTTAAAATTTCTTAGAAGACAAAATGAATATGGAGACGCCAAGCTTCCTTCTCTAATTTTGTTAGATTTGAAGATGCCGAGAGTTAATGGATTTGAAGTTTTAAAGGAGCTAAAAAAAGATGAGACTCTAAAGGTTCTTCCAGTAATTGTTTTCACATCATCGGAAAGAAGCGAGGATGTTGAATTAGCATACAAGCTGGGCTGTAACAGCTATGTTGTGAAACCTGTGAAATTTGATGAATTTATAAAAGTTATTGAGGAGATAAAGCGTTACTGGTTGGAAATATCGGAGGTTCCCACTAAATGAAAGTAAGATTTAATGGGGGTAACGAATTGGATGGTCAAAACGAGCCCTTAATGCGTGATCTATATCTTGACAAGATGTTTAATAAAATTAGAATATTGTATATTGAGGATACTAAAGATGATCAAATAATTCTTAAGCATTTGCTAGAGAAAAAAAGTAAAATAAACTTCGAATTGGTGATCGTAAGCGATGGGTTTGATGGATTAAGAAGAGTGAATGAAGAGTATTTCGATCTTATAATCTTGGATTATAAGCTTCCGGGAATGTCCGGACTTGAGTTTCTTGAAAAGTTAAAAAAACTGAATATTAAAACGCCGGTTATATTTATCACTGGAAAAGGCGATGAGCGAGTTGCCGTTGAAGCCATGAAACGCGGCGCCAAAGACTACATAATTAAGGATGAAACTGACTTTGACAGGTTAATAAAAGCTATAGAAGAAACAGCGCTGGAAATCAGTCTCCCAAAAAATATCAGCGTTGAAGTTGCCTTAAATATAGCTAATCTTTTCTCAATGCATGAAGCACTAAGCGCTGATGAAATAGAATATTTATTGGAGCAAAATAATCGCCTTCAACTTGAGGAGATGCTCTCGGCGCTGGATGAGCTGGTTAGGGTCGGCTTCGCCGAGAACAAACCATTACATTCGGTGATAGCATGTCCATACTGCGGTTCATTAAAGCCAAATCTTTTACTCCAGTGTCCACAGTGCGGAGGCGGTAATTTGCTGAAGGGCGAAGCTATAGAGCATATGAACTGCGGGGGAGTTGACCTTAAATTTAACTTTAATAAAGACGAGGAAACCCTAGTATGTCCTAAATGTGGTAAAAAAGTTAAACAACTAGGCGTCGACTACAGAAAGGTCGGAACATTATTTAAGTGTTCAAACGGACACTTATTCAGCCTACCAGTCTTCAACTTTAAGTGTTTGAGTTGTGAGAAGAAATTTGAAATTAATGAGGCAAATCTTAAAACAATTTTCCAATATCGGTTAACACGCAGGGGATATAATAATTTATTATTAGTATTTAAGGCAAATGGATTGAATATTATTAATCTTCGGGATGGGTCTCGGGGGCATTCCTAATGTTGTTTTTGGGAAAAATAATGCGTATAAATGGATAATGATGGCGTTCTAATCCTCTTACGCGATTCTTAAAACGTCATTTATCCGAGGTGTAGATTCCTTGCTCTCTCATGCGGATTTCCTCCCTGCCTTGAACCTTCTGATTGAGGGCTTTAACTCGTGGCTTCAGAGATTAACCCCTATCGATTTCTTCACGATCTTTTGGCCTCTAATAATCTTTGATTTCATACGTTCAATCGGCAAATGTCTAATTCTCTTAGCCCATTTATTATACCGTAAGCTTAAGCCGGAGCACTATGTTGCGCAAAATTTCTCGCCGAAGCTGTCGCTGATCATACCAGCCCATAACGAGGAGAAGATCATTGTTAGAGCGATAGAGGCGGCTTTGGAAGCTGATTACGATCAAAAAGAAATAATTGTTGTCGATGATGGATCAAGAGATAGAACATATGAGCTAGCATATCCATATGCTAAGAGAGGTTTAATTAAGCTTTTCCGTCGGGATGTTGCAAGCGGATCAAAATCTGGAGCGTTAAATTTCGGTCTTCTTTTCGCCGCTGGAGACATAATAGTTACAGTGGATGCAGATACTTTAATTGAGAGAGATTCCCTAAAGGAGATAGTTAAGCCATTAAGCAACCCAAATGTCAGCGCCGTTTCAGGGAACGTTATGGTTCTGCGGGGCGAGCATGGAGCAAATAATCTGCTGGTTAAGCTACAAGCTTACGAGTATCTGGTCTCGCTCGAACTTGGAAGACGCTTTAATGCGTTAATTAATACTCTGCTCATAATTTCAGGCGCTTTTGGAGCATTCTGGAAAAAGCATGTTGCCTCGCTTGGACAATATGATAGCGACACCATAACCGAGGACTTCGACATAACATTAAAGGTTAGGAAACTGGGTAAGAGGCTTACATTCGCTGATAAAGCTATTTCATGGACATTTACACCTGAAACTTGGCGCGACTGGAGAAGGCAGAGGATTAGATGGTCTAGGGGTCAGATAGAAAGCCTATGGAAACATCGAAATATATTTTTAGGCGGAAAGTTCGATCTAATGCTAATCTTGGCCGCTTATGATATGGTTCTCATGGACATATTCCTCTTATTCATACGCTTAGGCTGGTTTATCTACATATTTATTTACATGCAACAAACCCTACTGTACGTTATACTCTTAAGCATCACAATTTACCTAACAATAGAGTTAATTATGCTATTAACAGCCAGAGCGCTCTCGCCGAGAAAGACCCCTCTAAAAAACATATATCTAGTTCCAGTAATGACTCTTTTATACAGGCCATATTACTCAGTAATCCGCCTAAAAGCATATTTAGAGTGGATCATGCAGAAAAAGAGCGCATGGTAAGCGACTAGCTGGGAGAGATTTTTCTCATGGTAAATCCTTTATCCTATTCTATGAAATCTTTGAGGAGAATACGGTTTTTATCCCTTTCAGTACTATATTAATGAAAGGAAAGCATGATTCAATTTTAAAAAGATGCTGAAGCCCCGGGCGGGATTTGAACCCGCGACCCGCGGCTTACGAGGCCGCTGCTCTAACCGCTAAGCCACCGGGGCTGATTATGGATTATTGTTACTGCTTTGAGTTAATTGCCAAATATATTTTTCTGAAACCTTCACTTTTACTTTACGGGGCTTCCTCTTAATATTTATTTACAGCCTAGAAATTGTAGTATTAACGGTGATCCCTATGCCTAGCGGCAATAATGATCTAGTTATGGTTCTTGACTGTGGTTCAACCAATATTAAGGCTGTTATAGTTGATTCCCACGGCGACATTATCACTTATGCTAATCGCCCTAATGCTCCCCATCCGCAATTAGACGGCGAGCCAGATTGGCTAATTTGGGATTTGAATGAAATCTGGCTTAAAATATGCGAGGCTTCACGTGAAGCTGCTGGAAAGGTTAATCCGAGAAATATTAAGGCTGTCGTTGTGATCACATGGGGCGCTGACGGCGCGCCCATTAGGCGAGATGGCGGGTTAACTTATCCGCCGATTTCTTGGCAGTGTCCTAGGACCCGCATGCTTGCTGAAAGAATTAAAGAGGAGATTTCAGCTTGGGAGATTTTCAAGATTACTGGCTACCAGATAATACCCTTTAACACCCTCTTCAAAATTATTTGGCTTAAAGAGAACGCTCCTGAGGCTCTCAGAGATGCGCATGTCTGGCTTATGATGCCCGGTTTAATCACGCATAAGTTAACTGGCGAATTCCATATGGACCCCACGATCGCATCCACCATGATGGCTATGGACCTAAGAAAGAGGGATTGGTCATCTGTAATGCTTGAGTTAGCTGGCATAGATGCAAGCTTCTTTCCTGAATGGAAGGAACCGGGAGAAATAGTTGGGTATATAACTGACGATTCTGGAAAGAAATGCGGCATACCTTCAGGCACTCCAGTCATTACAGGTGGACATGACACTCAATATGCCATATTTGGTTCCGGGGCTAAGCTAAACGAGATTGTGCTCTCAAGCGGAACATGGGAGATCTTAGGCGCAAGAATCGACTCATTTAATCCGACAAGAAAAGGTTTTGAAGAGGGACTTATAATCGAGGCGGACGTGGAGAGGGAATGCTGGAACCCACAATTCCTCATGATTGCCTCAGCAGTAATAGAATGGATTCTGCAAAACCTCTTCCATGAACTCGGGGAGAAGAAGTATAATGCTGTGATCAGGGAGATGGAGGCTGTGCCGCCCGGCTCTAACGGATTGATATTTATACCGACCTTTGTTAAAGAAAGTGGTCCCTTTAGAAAATACGGCACTTTAGGAACAATTCTTGGTTTGACATTACATACTTCACGTGCTCAAATACTTAGAGCCGCATTTGAAGGCTTAACTTTTCAACTTAAGGAGGCCCTTCGAGTAATGGTTGAGGTCCTAAATATGGATGCCAAAGCAATTAGGGTTGTCGGAGGGGGGTCAAAAAATCCAGCGTGGAATCAGATGCGGGCGGATAGCTTAGGTCTTCCAGTTATTGTTCCGATGCAACGGGAATCCGCAACATTGGGCGCTGCATTAATGGCTTTTGTTGGCACAGACTATTTTAGATCAATAGACGAGGCTTGGAGAAGCTTCTCTTTTGAGGAGGAAATATTCAGGCCGGCGCCCGAAAGGATGATGATCTATAATGAATTGTTTAGAAGGCATCTGGAAACCCTTAAAACTCTCAAAAATTTATATGTATACAGCCCATAAAATGAGTTTGTCTGAGGAAACACTTCTTGATTTCTGGAGCCTAAAGGGAGATTAAGAGTCCATTAAGTTTGCCGGCATAGTAATAAATCTGATATATTATTAAAAAGGCGAGAAGGAAGATCTTTAGGCTTTAAGCCAAAAATCCCATTTTTGTCAGTTTTTCAGAATCTCTAGAAGATCCCTTAGCTTTTTTATTGTTAAATCCGGCTTATCCTCAATGTTCGAGTCTATGGGTCTTCTTTCTATCAGAATTGTCTTCATACTGATTCTTTTTGCGCCTTTAATATCTACGTCCGGCGTGTCACCAACAAACACCGCGTCGTGGGCTGCGATGCCTAGGCAGGAAAGTGCGGCGTTAAAGATTTCAGGGGCTGGTTTTCGCCTATTAATTTCAGCCGATATGACAATAGTATCTAAAAATTTTCTTAGCTCATAAAGGGAGAGCAACTTATGGGCGCACTCTGGAATAGCGAAGTTCGAGATTATCCCCGTCATATATCTGCCATGTAGTTTTTGAAGAACGAGGCGTGCGTCTTCATCTGGATAAACGTAGCGCATAAATTCCTCGGAGAATGCCATGGTGGCGTCTCTAACAACTGAATGAGCAGCATCGTAATTGTAGCCCATTTCCCGTAGCGCCAATGAAACCCTAATGTTAAAGTGCGGCTCTTCAAGATTATCTTTTGCTCTTTCATATAGATCGTTGCGGGCTTTGAAATATGCTTTCCTAAAATCGCTGAGTGAGACGTTAATTCCGCTAGATACTAGGGATTCATAAAGCCTTTTTAAGCACTGATCATAATAGTCCACATTCCTTTGCAGTAAAAGAATTGTTTCGAAAAGGTCGAAAAGTACAGCCTTAACGCGCATCGCCTACACCAGCATTATAGGGTCTTATTCTTTTTATGTTTTCAGGGTCCTATAGCATATTTATAGGGCTTCTTATTTTATTTTTACGCAAGCATATTTAATGCGATAGGAGAACCGAAGTATGCGTAGTAAAATTCCAATATTGGCAGTCTTGGGGCGTAAGAGTTCGGGTAAAACAACCGTAATTGAGTATTTAGTATCTGAATTGCTTAAAAGGGGCTTCTCCGTGGCAGCATCTAAACATATAAGCCATAGAGACTTCTCAATTGACACTGAAGGAAGCGATACGTGGAGACATTCAAGCGCTGGCGCTAATCCAGTAATCGCGGTCTCCGACAATGAGATGAGTATTATAGTTAAGATAAAAAGCCCTAAAATAGAGCTTTTTCCTCATATAGCGCAGTTTTTCGGCGCAAACGTTCTCATACTCGAAGGCTTCTCCCTCATGGTGATGGACGATAAGAGCGTTGGGAAAATTATATGCGTGAGAAGCCTAGAAGAATATAAAGAATTTATGGAATCTGCTGGAGGTAACGTTATTGCTTTCTGCTCTTTTCAAGATGTTGGGAAACCCATAATGAAAATATGTGAAGATTTCCCAATCTTAACCGAGAAAGCGCTTGGGTTTATCGAGAAAAGGCTTAAAATCCTTAAAATTTTAGATTCCCTCGCTGGATTAGATTGCGGTAAATGTGGCAGAAAAACATGCGAGGAGATGGCTGAAGAGATATATCTTGGCGAAGCCACCATGGATGAATGCTTCCCCTTAAGAATTAAATCCGAATTGAGCACTAGGGTATCTATTGATGGGCGAGATGTTCCGCTTCAACCATTTGTGTCGGAGTTTATGCGCAAAACGGTTCTTGGAATGATCTCATCATTAAAGAATGTAAGCATAAAAGGTGATGAAGAAATCCGGATAGAGGTTATAGGAGCAAAAAAATCAAATTAATCGAGAAGTTTAAATGAATGTAAGATAAAAATGAAAAATATTCAGTTGATGATTAAGGGGAAACTCGTATGGAGAAAGGACTGATGGAAAGGCGTTTCGTCGCAGTTGATCCAAATAAATGTACAGGTTGCAGCCTATGCGAGTTCGTCTGCTCTTTAGAGAAGGAGAACGAACCAAACCCGCTAAAGTCTAGGATAAGAGTCATACGCTTAAGCCCCATACTTAACTTAGCTATCACATGCCGGTTCTGCAAGGACGCTCCATGTGTTAGAGCATGTCCGCATGGGGCAATTAAGCAGTCTGAGAGGGGAAGCATTCTAATCATAGATGAGAAGAAATGTGATGGTTGTGTTCTATGCGTCCAAGCATGTCCTTACGGTGGAATAATGCTGCATCCTGAGAAAGGCATCGTGATTACATGTGATTTATGCGATGGGGAACCTAAATGCGTTAAGTACTGCCCAGAGGAGGCCCTTGAGCTAACATCGGAGGACAAATACTTTGATGAGACTCTATCCTCAACGGTGAAGAAATTACCAGATGAGATTGAGAAATTAGCAGGTCTTATTAGAAGTAGGAATTTGGAAAGCCTATTTGCTGAAGCAGCGGCGAGAAATCAGAGGCTGGAAGAGAAACTTAAAGTCCTAAGTGCTGAGGAAAAAGCTAAACTAAAACGGTCTTAAAATCAACATTAATTTAGAATTAGAATGGGCGATCAAGACTCCATTTTTTCAAGGCTTCAATATCTCTGATGGCACTTTCCGAAATTTGGAATTCAAAGCCACATTTCGGGCATTTAACATACTCGCAGGTTAATGAAGAAAGCATTTTACTGCAACCTTGGCATGAAAATGTTCTAGCATATAGAATGCTAAATTGGAAGCCGCATTTCGGACATGTTATAATTTCGGATTTTCGCTTATAGGACATGTGGGGTTCCCCTATACGCTTCCATCAATATTTGCTTCATTCGAACATAAAATTGTTTCGTTAACATGGCGAGGGGGCAGAATAAATTAGATTATATGGCGCTAAAGAATTTTCTAGCGGGGCGTGTCCAATAATTACTTAAATTTAGATTTTTCTGAACTGTTTTTCCGGGTTCAACTATCCCTCGCCTACCATTTCCGATCGGCTAAATAGGCGGAGATTCCCCTCTCCTTCCATCATCCAAGCATAGAAAACAATTCTCACGAACAATTATTGGACACGCCCTTTTCTAGCGTAACCTTTAATTAGATATTACTACAAAATTGCTATTGCTGAGATGTGAAATAAATGGAAAATTTTCTGCCGGTGCTTGATACTGTTCAAACTAGGCTAAGAGAGATCCTTGCCAGAAATAGAGATGGAATAAAATCATGGAACCTCACTGAGCTTAGGCATGTTGGCGACGATTTGCTCAGATTATCATTAGACACATACTCGCAGCTTGCCCACGTGGAGCATAAAATATTATATCAATCTCTGAGAGAAGCTGGGTTAGGAATTAAGATGAGGGTTACGCTTATTGAAAGGGGGAACATTAGGGAGGATGACAAAGAATACTTTGAAAGCGTATACCAAGTTCTTTTAAATATATGCCAAAAAATTGAGAGTGGTGAATATTATAGGGCTCTACTTGATATAGCTAATAAAAGAAGGAGGGAAAGGGGAGAGAAATAAGAGTAGACGCTTCATTAGCAACCAAACTATTTAATTCTCAAAATTTCCTTTGCCTTATCAAAGTCAAGTAAGGCTAGAGGGGCAGCCTCAAGAAAAGTCTGAACTGGAACTATTCTGACGCCCCTTTCTAAAAGCATCTTCTCAACATCGAAGCCCCTTAACCTTTCATAATTATACTTTGGTATGATGAGCGTTCGAACATACTGGTCCGAAAGGGCCGCCTCAATTTTACCCATCCCTCTATAGTCAAGTCCGCCCACAGGCCAAATCTCGCCCAGAACCGTTATGGCGCCGGTCATAACTACCGATGGGTCCACCCTAACCTCTGTCAGGGCAGAAAGCATGGCTACTGCTATTGCAAGCCCGGCGGATGGCCCGGAAACAGGCGGCCTCGATATCCCCGGAGTAATCGTATTTTTTTCCATTCCTTTCGCCGGCGTTACTATCTCAACATATACGTCGTAGTCCTTGAATTTCCAGTCAGACATCGAATTTATGTAAATAAATGCGTCGTACGCGCTGGCAAGTATACTTTCACCCGTCTCGCTTCCAATCACATGCACCTTGCCAGATCCTTTAGGGTTAACAACAACCTCTATTGCGCCTACGAATCCGCCAAGTTCCCCAAGTTCACCTAGGGCGATAAGCCCATAGCTCTTTCCAACCTCAGGTTTCTGGATTCTTACGGTTTCCGTCATCATCTTCTGAGCTTCTTCAACAGCTTCATCATAGGTTCTTTCCAGAGATTTCTCAAAATGATACAGCCTCAGTGGATAATTCTCAGGGTCAACGTTGCTAAGTTTTTCCACGATTTCTGAATTTAGGTCGTTAGGGTCAAGTTTGAGTATGGTGAATAGGCGCTCCAAGTCGTTCTTATACAAATCTTCTATCTCTCTGACCTTTTCAGGCTTATGCTTTACTGTTTGCACAAGCTTGTAGCATGCTTCAAGTTCTTTAGCTCTTAGGCGGTTAGCGTCATCAATTGTATCAGCAATCTTTCTTGGGCTTAGAATCTTTTTCTCAAAGATTTTAAGTATATCTTCTGATGTTAAACCCCTTTCCAAATGCTGCTTATATCGTCTAAGATGGATCTCTATTATTTCAAGCTTCTCAATCCTGTTTTTAGGATAGGCGAATTCAAAATGTCTCGTAAAACGCTCCAATAGGGCTGGGTCAAGTATTTCAAAGCGGTTAGTGGCTCCTATAATAACAACGTTTGTAAGCGGGGTGAAGCCGTCAATCTCGGTGAGCATTTGAGAAACAACCCTATCAATAACTGGATCATGCATTCCCCTCCTAGGAGCAATCGAGTCAATTTCATCGAAAAAGATTATTGCCGGCGCATTTTTACGGGCGTCATCAAAAATGTCGCGTATGGTTTTCTCGGGATCCCCATAATGTCCCTGGAGAATTGATGGACCATTTATGCTATAGAACCATACGTTATTTTCCCCAGCTATCGCCTTAGCTAGAAGAGTCTTTCCGGTGCCGGGTGGACCGTAAAATATAAAGCCCTTAGGTGGACGATAACCGGCTTTAACAGCTAAATCGGCGTTTAGGGCTAGCGAAATTTCCTTTATTATCTCATCTTTTATTCCATGAAGCCCACCAACATCGCTATATCTTTCTCTTGGAGTAATCCTGATCACAGCCCTTTTAGCTGCCTCTGTTTTTTCTCCGGAAGTGTAGCTTTTAAGTCTGCGGGCAGCTGCCCTAAAATCGGATAGCGTCACGGTGCTTCCCACAGATTCCATTTGTGGATTATCTTTTGCTCTAAGCATGATTCTATCTATTAGCTTACGCTGGATCGGTTTGGATTTTTCGCTCATAACAATGTCGAAGGCATTGCATATGTCTGCCGGTGTCAGCCTTGTTCCGCCAACGGTTCTCAAAGTGTCTTCGAGGGCATCTACAATGTCGCCCGGATTTAGCGGTATGTCATATTTCTGGCATCTTCTTCTGGCTATTTCAGTAAGCATCGCCCTACTTATTCCAGAGTCAAGGTCTATTGTTCCTACGACTCCTCTTCGACGCAGAGTTTCCGTGATAGTTTCATATTCATTTGTGGATATGAGCAAAATGCATCTGTAATTCTTCTTCTGCAAGTCATCGATTTTCTCCATAAAGACTGTTTGAACTCTTTTCTCCTCCATTCCAACCTCAGTGGATGTTGAAAAGCGGCTCCCGAAGGCTTGGAATTCATCAATTAATACTACGCTAGGTCTCTGGAAGGCTGCTTCAAAGAAGGCGCTGAGCTGCTGAGCGCTTCTGCCATACCACATGGTGTAGACTTCCTCGGGCTTAAGTGAGGCGTAGTGAACTAATAGGCCGTATTTTAGGCCATCTTCGAAAATTTCCCTTTGGCAAGCCTCCGCAAAGAAGGATTTTCCACTTCCTGAACCCCCCTTTAATATGAAAATTTTTGGCGGCGGAACTGGACTATTTTTTCTAACATCTGGATCGCGGAATATGTGGTAATAGGCGCTTAGAAGAACCTTCTCGAACTCTTCATCCCGCCCAACAACATCGGTTTTTGTCGCCCTTGGAAAATCCATTCTCTTCCTTATTGCCCTCGCTCTTCTCTCCGCTTCAGCTCTCCTTTTATCCGGAGGCTTCTGCAAAAATCTCCATAACCTATATTGCCATGAAGTTAAGTAGAGTAATGGTGCGAAAAACCTCCTTAATTTAGGCCTATTATACCACCATTGGCTTGAAAATTCCTCCTCCCTATCCTCATACATGTTACTCACCGACCATGAAAACATGAATCTGGTAAAGAAGGTATATGCTCGCGAGAAGCATTAAGATTAAAAGCGCCAGGCGGATCTTTGATAAACCCTCCACCTTATTTTTGAAATACGCATCTAAAAGAAAGAAGGCATTAAAGTAAGCCACAGCGAGGCTAATTATCGCAAATAAGGTCATGTTCACCGGCGTTGGAAATTTAATGAAGAACCAGCCGGATGAATCTTCACCTTCAACTTGCAAAACGAGATTTATTTCATAGTCCACAGTCTGATTGCTCTTAGCTGTTACGCCGAACGGTCCTGAAAGCAGTATAAATGGGCCTGATGAGGTCATTATGGGAGGCTTCTTATAAAATTCACTTTTGCGTGTGTAGACGCCAACCGTGCAGTTCCATGCGTCTTTAGAATTAAATTTAATAACGATACTATATGTTCCCTCAGTTCTAGGACTCACATATACCAGAGAAAACCTATATATGTCTCTGGTTTCATTAGAGAAGATGGCGACCCAGATGCCGCCGGACTTTGGAGAACTATAATTGACCCTTAAGTTTTCCACAGCAGGTCGGATTTCTATTGCCAACGTGTCATCTATAAGCATCCTTTCCTTCATACTCCATTGAAACGTATCGGATAAAGATGGATTCAATAGCGTAGCGATCATAAAATTGAAGAGCAGCAGCAGATTTAGAAACTTTAGAGTTAAATCTAACCATTTTTCCCTATCCCTAGTGGGGAAACCGTGGATTCTGAGTAACTTGCTTAGAATCACTTCCCAACACTTCTTTCACGTAAATATTTGTTACACTTTTCGATAAACATTTCTGTTGGCAAGGGAAGTAATAATTAATAGAGGACGAGTAACTGTAATGGCGGTTTAAGATGGTTCAACGTAAATATTGGGGCGAAATAAAGGACCCTATTTATGGCTATGTGCGCATTACCGAAGCGGAAAGAAAGATTATTGATTCCTACCCTTTTCAGAGGCTACGTAGAATAAGACAGCTGGCTGGCGCAGAATACGTTTATCCCGGAGCCAATCATACAAGGTTTGAGCATTCGGTTGGTGTTATGCATCTTGCTGGAACATTTGCTGATAACCCGCAGATTTCTCAAATAATCTCGGAAGATGATGCCCAGATAGTTAGGATAGCTGCTCTTTTACATGATGTTGGGCATGGTCCGTTCTCGCATGTTTTTGAACATGTGCTCACCAAATTTCTTGGCAAAACTCATGAGGACATGACAACCTGGGTCATAACGAAATCGGAGATAAGTGATATCATCAATAGTTTAGGTTATGACTCTAAGGTTATTGGGGCTTTAGCTGTTGGACGCCTTAATGAGCCTGACATGGCGTTTATGGATCAAATAATCAGAAGTGCTGTTGACGCTGACAAACTGGACTTTGTTGTTAGAGACACTTATCATACAGGCGCGGAGTACGGGTTTGTTGATGTATTTCGCCTAGCATACACCGTGGATGTCATTAATGGAAATCTATCTGTTGATGTTGGCTCTCTTTCAGCCCTAGAATCCTTCATATTGGCTCGTATAGAGTCCTTTAAGAGCATATACTTCCATAGAGTTGGAAGAGCGGTTCAGATAATGTTAGCTATGGCTATGGAGCAGGCGAAAGACGATCTCGGTCTTGTGGACTTTAAATCACCTGAAGAATACTTGGCTCTAAATGACCACGTTTTATGGGCGAAGTTAAAGGAGAACGAAAAATCCAGAGAGATCATTGAGAGACTGGAGAGACGGAAACTGTTAAAGTGTGCTTATGATCCTCCACCATTCTATATTAGAGACAGGATCGTTTCAAGCATACTTAACGTTGAAGGGATAAGGAACCGCATAAGGGATGAAATTGCTGATGAAGCAAAAGTTGATCCGCAAAGCATCATAATTGATGTTCCAACGCTTTCATCAGTCCCTTATCATCATGCTTTCCCCCTAGAACCTATGGAGATACCGGTTTTCCATAAGACCAGAGATGGAAGAAAAATTTCCAGCAGGCTAAGCGAGGTTTCAGGAATATTTGATCTGCTAAAGGGATTCATGAACATCTTGAGAGTTTACACTGAAGAAGAACACTTAAAAAGGGTTCAGGAAGTTTCCGAAAGACTTTTTGGCGAATTACCGTTTACCATGAGAATATCTTATTGAGGTTGATAGCTTGATCTCAGCGTTAACGCTTAAAGGTAGGCCAATAGTTCCCGGCAAGGTTAGAGGGACAGCCCTAGTTTCAACTAAACCAATAAGTTTCTTAGGAGGCATAGACGTTAATACCGGAACCATAATAGAAAGGGACCATGATCTCTATGGTAAGAGCATTAAAGATGTTATTTTATGCTTCCCCCATGGACGAGGCTCAACGGTAGGCAGCTTCGTGCTTTACAGGCTTGCTAAGAGCGGATTAGCGCCTAAGGCAATAATAAACTCGATTGCCGACCCAGTTGTGGTGGTTGGCGCAATCATCGCCAATATACCAATGGTTGATAAAATTAATATTGAGATGATAACGAACGGTGACGTTATAGAGGTTGAAGGGGAAGAGGGCATAGTTAGGGTTTTTCGGGGTGAGTAGGTGTGCATCTGACAAGGGAAGAGGAGAAAATTTACGACGGTGAACTGGGCTGGGCATATCAGATCTCAATGAGGATACTTGTTAAATTAGGCGATCTATATGGGGCGGATAATCTCATACCAATTGAGTCAGCACATATCTCCGGGGTCTCATATAAGACGATTGGGGATGCTGCAATAGACTTCCTCGAGGCTCTAG
The DNA here is from genome assembly GCA_938091805.1 of uncultured archaeon. GTDB lineage: Archaea > Thermoproteota > Bathyarchaeia > Bathyarchaeales > DTEX01 > DTEX01. The sequence goes on from CALKGV010000107.1 coordinate 15,829, forward strand.
CCGATTCAGACGTAAAGACCAGCGTTACGGCTACAACAAATCCAGCTGGCATAGATTATGAAAACGCCATTTTCACCTCTCTTTCCGGCGATATCATTAAGAAGCAAAAAAGAATAATTAATTTGTATGCGAAAATGGGGATAAAAGCATCTTTAACATGCACACCATACTATATTGAGGCGCCTAGATGCGGCGCTCATCTCTCGTGGGCTGAATCATCCGCAGTTGTTTACGCTAATTCTATAATTGGCGCATGGACGAATCGTGAAGGAGGACCAAGCGCACTTGCCTCAGCACTTATCGGGAAGACCCCCAACTATGGGTTACATAAACCGGAGAACCGACAGGCGGCAGCCCTCGTAAAGGTTGAGGCTGAACTGAAGGATGAAAGCGATTATGGCGCCTTGGGCATATATTTAGGTAAAATTCTTAGGGACAAAATCCCATTGATACAGGGTTTACCATCAAATGAAGAAGGGCGCCTTAAGCAGATGGGCGCAGCGATGGCTACAAGCGGCATGGTCTCAATGTTTCATGTGGGGAGAAACGATATAAACGATATGAGGCTAATGAGAGAGATGGAAACTATAAATGTTGAGGATGGAAATTTGCGCGAAGCCCGTGAAGGTCTCTCAATTTCAACTGATAAACCAGACTTGATATTTATTGGTTGTCCCCACTGCTCTCTCAGCGAACTTAAGCAAATAGCTGAAAGCATTAAAGGGAAAAAAGTTAGAAACGACGTTAAACTTTGGGTTTGCACATCAAGGTTTATCCGTAATAAAGCAAAGGAGTATGTTGAGGTTATTGAATCATCCGGCGGGCAGGTTATTTGCGACACTTGCGCAGTTGTTACGTGGCTCAGGGATCTTAATGTAAAAACGTTGATGACAAACTCCGCAAAAACAGCCTATTATGCGCCTTCGTTGAATGGGGTTAAAGCGGTTTTTTCGCCTCTAACAGAATGTATAAACGTAGCGTGCCAAAAATAGATCCGGCTTGCGCATTAAATAGAGATACGTAGGCAGATCAAATTAATTCTCCGCATAACTTTCGAGGTCTAGAAATTTTTAGCGCAGATGTATCTTATGTTTTCGATTACTTTTGCAGCCTTCTCTGTTATTGGAATTTTCGCCTTCTCAAATTTTCCCTTTTGAATCTTTAACGGGCGAGTTGCGTCAACCCCAACCTTCGTCGTTAGGCCGGTTTCCATATCGGCCGATGGGTCAAGAGTTGAGCCTCTCGCGTTACGTATAATTATAAGGTCTTCCTCCGCTTGGAAGCGAGTCGCTATAGACCACTCAACCTCATACGGGTTAAAGATATCTATGTCGGAGTCAACAACTATGGCGTGTTTGAGGCTTGGATGAGATGCAAAAGCTGCTAACAACGCGTTTTTTGCGTCGCCATCAGTTTGCTTATTAATTGAGATAATAGCATGGAGCCACCCGCAACCACCGATAGAAAGGTTAACTCCCTTAACTGAGGGCACAACCCTGGAGACAGCGTCGTATATAGCGGCTTCTCTGGGCAGCCCCATCAGCAACATGTGCTCCGGTCCAGCAGGTAGAAGCGCCTGATAAACGTAATCTTCTCTATGCATCACATTTACAACTTCAACGACGGGCTGAAACCTTTGCGCATCGTATGTGCCAGTTATATCGACAAAAGGCCCCTCAAGCGCTTCTTCACTATGAGATATTTTCCCCTCAAGTATTATTTCAGATTCAGCGGGCGCGTAAGCCTCAACTTTCTCACATTTTATTAGGGCGAAATTGCCTTTAAGCATTTTATTAGCCACACCGTATTCGCTCACCCCAAAAGGCGGTGAACATGAAGCTGCTAGTAGCACGGCTGGGTGAATACCTATGGCTATGGCGATATCTAGATCACGCTTACTTTCCCTAGCCATGCTCCAGAGCCTAAAAAGATGCCTTGGAACAAGCCTTATGGCCAGCCGCTTGTCATCCAGCATAAGTAATCTATGAACTGAAACGTTCTCGATGGCTCCATCCGGACTTCTAGCAGAAATTATAGCTGACGTTATATAGGGCCCTGCATCACCATCAAAGTGTTTTAAAATTGGTATTTTAGAGAGCCTCGGCTCCTCAATAACCTCTTTAACCGGAGAATCATCAACTATTTTAGGTTGCTCAGGCTGCCTCATAGCCTCAAGAATTACATTATAAAGTTTGTCCGGCGTAGTTTCCAGGGCCAGACATATTCTCCTTCGTGTTGCACAGATGTTTCCAACAACCCTTACGTTATAACCATCAACATTTTCAAAGAATATTACCGGAGACTGCGGAATAAATTTCATTACCGCTGAAATCTCGAAGTTTGGCGAAACCCTATCCCACACATGAACCGTCTCACCTAGATCTTCCACCTTTTTAAGGAAACCTCTAAAGCTCATAGGGATCCGCTCCTCTTTTTCAGAGCTTCCTGAAGCAGCTTCATAAATATCTGTCCAGCCTTAGCCTCGCTTGCGGTCCTAATGAATACCGAAACTAGAGCGATTTTGTTTGTGAGTACAGCCAGCCTCTCCGCTATGATCCTGGCGATCGTGACGTGGCGCTCACCTAGAAGCGTTGATGAAATGGGCTGCCTAGAAATCTCAAGTCTCTGAGGCGGCACGGAGACCGCGAGCGCTCCAAGCCCTTCCTCCCCCTCGCTCAATAATGCCATTAAAGCGTTCTTCAGTTCTATTATCGTTACTGAAAATAGAGTTCCTTCCTCAGTAGTTTCCTCATGAAAGATTTTTGCCCTTTCCAACTTAATCAACCATATAATAATTATATACATATAATAATTATATATTAGAAAGTATTTTTCTCAGATCCTCGCCATTTTTCTTCCACCAGCTGAAGAGTATTCTCAAATCAATGCCAATATTGAAGTTACGGACCCCAAGATTAACGTACCTCTTTGCCTCTTCAGGATTGCTTATTTCAGCACGTGGAGATATGCCCATTTTTAGGGCCATTTTAATTGTTTTTTCCTCAGCTTCCTTGACTTTAGGATGGTTAACTTCTCCGGGTATGCCTACGCTTATTGAATAATCTACTGGTCCAAATTGAACCATGTCTATGCCGTCAACAGATAAAATCTCCTCGAGATTTTCTACAGCCGACCTCCTCTCGATCATTAATGCAACCACCGCATCATCGCATATTTTCACGAGGTCGACTGCTGATGCTAAAGCGCCAATGTATCCGACCCTTCTATCCATCCTATAACCGTTTATGCCTTTAGGCTCCGTCCTAACGGCTTTTACAGCCTCCTCGGCATCTTCAACAGTTCTAATATCTGCGAAAAGCACGTTCTGAATGCCGGCTGCCAAAGATCTTTCAGCCAGATAAGTTCTCGGTTCCTGGTCGATCTTTATCATCGTTGAAATTCCAACGAGTTCAGCTGCCCTAGCTAAGTTATCTAGGTCGTGAAGGTCATATGGGCCATACTCGCTTAAGAACTCAACATAGTCATATATGCCAGTATAGCCTATTACCTCAACTAAACCAGGCCAAGCGCAGACAATCCTTGTTCCAAGCGTTGGTTCTCCCCTTCTTAGAAGCTCCCTAAGTCTATTAACCCTCATTACATTACCCTCCCTGCAACTTTAACTTTTCTTGACAAGTAATTAATTTATACAAAGTAAACTTAACATTATGGGAAAAACATGGATGCAAAAAATGAGTTGCTTAACGAAAGCACCTGTAGAGCTAAACTTATCCTGACAACCCTGAAGAACATTTTCTCTATTCCCAACCCAGCTGATATGTGCACGGATCCCTTCAGTCTTCTTGTAAGGACAATAATAAGCCAATCCACATCAGAAAAGAATGTGAGAAAAGCCTATGAGAACCTTGCATCTAAAATGCCCATAAACCCCAAAAACTTAGCTGAAGCTGAAATCAAAGACATTGAGAATTCATTAAGGGTTGCAGGTTTATATCGAAATAAATCTATCACTCTAAAAAGGGTCGCGTCAGAAATAATCGAGAGATTCAATGGATCGCTTTCCTTCATTTATTTGCTTCCACTACATGAGGCAAGAGAAAAGTTGATGAGCCTACCAGGGGTCGGGCCGAAGACCGCTGATATAATCTTACTCTTCTGCGCTGGCAGACCGGTTCTACCGGTGGATACTCATGTAAACAGAGTTTCTAAAAGGTTAGGCTTATTCCTACAATCCAAGGGAGGATACGAATCCGTTAGGGCCAGGCTTGAAGAAATCTACGATCCAAAGGACTATTTTTCGGTTCACATGCTATTCATCGCCCTTGGGCGTAGTTTCTGTAAGGCTTTAAAGCCCCTCTGCCATACCTGTCCCGTTAATGCTTTATGTCCATCAGCAAGGCTCATTGGCTCCTTGCAATAACTTCGACTTCATTTCCCTTCTCATCCAGCCTTATTCGTCCAACATGAACTCTTGAGGCGGGGCCATTTACGTTGGTGTATACTTTCAGCACAGATCTATCGTAATCGACGCTGCATATTGTTCCAATACCTAAGAATCTTCCTTCGTTATCTTCTAAGGATACAAGCAGCCCCCTCTCATCGCCCTCACGTAAAATCCTTATTGGCTTTTTAAACTCAGCGTTAAGCTTCGCGTTTTCCTCATCACTTAATGTGGACTCACGCTTCAGAACTAGGATGATTTGGCTTCCCATATTTTCGCAATAAATAATTTTATTGCCCACAATTTCTTCAAGTCTCTTTTTAAGAAATTGATCGTTTCTACCCTTTAATTCTAAGTTTCCATCAACTGTAATCCAACTTAACGGGTATGAGCGGATTTTCCCATCTTTCAAATACTTTTTGTAGGATGATTCCCTAATAATTTTTCTCGTTTCCCTATCCCTCTTCTTTATATTTTTTGGTACATCTATTATTAAGACTTCTTCTAAACCACTTAGAGAGCCTATTATTGGTTTCAATTCGCTATTGCCCTGTATAGCCACGATGAAGTCTGGCTTCACCATTCTAATTAGATTTAATTTATATTCCACCGCGCCAGCCCCCTCAACCCAGCCATCAGTATTAATAATTACAAAATTGGAGCCCAGGTCGATGGCCTTAGCCTTAAGATCTACTAAACTCTCTATGATTGATTTGACCGCAGTGTAGGGACTTGTGACTCCTATAAAGATCACATGGTCCGGTTTAAGGTTGAATGGGTCAACAATGGGCTTTTTGATAATGCTTAAACCAACAGTTCCAGGCGGACCTACATCGGACTGACCTAGATCCCCATCGATAAGGGATACGCTGCGCCCTAGGCTTAAAGCCGTATTGGCCAAATAGTTGCAGAAGCTGGTTTTTCCGGAATCAATCCCCCCAAGAACCATAATGGTCTCTGCTCCTTTATTTGATGAAAGCATCGTGCTTACGGCTTCCTTCCATGATTGAGGTATAGGATCTTCATCGATTAGAAGGAAGGAGGCTGAATTCCCGAGCAACATTTCAATTTGGGAGTCTTCTGTTGCCTCAAATGGTATCCTTTTTCCCACTCGAACAATGATGTGCTCCCCAATTTTTATTTGCGCTCCAAAAGCCCTCATGGCGCCGGAACATAGTTTTATGCACGCCGGTCCATCAACTAGGAGAGTTTTCCCTTTCTCAACACTTTGTTTCATCTCTAAACGCTCCTTAGGCGGGGTTCACCTTTCTTAGAGGCTATCCTTATGGCTGAGTCCGCGTCGCTTAGTTTTCTTTTAAACCCTTTATTCTTCAATGTGCTCGTGCCGTTCTCGTCAACCATTTCGATGAGAATATTTTCCGGCATGGCTGCTTCAAGCCTGCGTGCAATCTCTTCAGCCGTTTCTGGCAATCCTCTGCCAATTCTAACGATTTGATTCTTTGAAGGGTTATTCTTGAACTCATCTAATATAAGATTTATGGCTTTCTCCATGCTTAGTCCCTCCTCCCTCCTAATAATTTTACCATCAGCAAGCACTGCAACGCCGAAGGTTTTACCCGGATCAACTCCAACAATCATCTCTTCATAAATTTCCTTGCTCATAATTATCCTTAACGCCTCGCCCACTATGCTTGAAGGATCCAATTCAGCATCGTATACCAAGACTTTAGGATGGCTTATCAGTTTCTTCTCACTTTCGGTTGTAATCACAACCTTAATCCATGGCGGTACAGGTTCACCCGGTATCAGACTTAAAAATGTAATGTCCATATCTTTGAGTTTATTAACAATCTTGAAGTATGCTCTGCCTGAAACCGTTGCTACAGCTATCTGAGTTCTCATTTTCATAACGCTACGCTCAACACTCTCCTATTACTACAGAGAAAAAACTAAATTTAAATTTTTAACTTCATTTTAAATGTGGGATAATTGAGGAGTCTGATACCTACTGGCTGCCCATCACTCGATAGGGCTTTAGAAGGCGGCCTTCAACCGGGAGGAATAACCCTCATCTATGGCGAGGCTGAAACTGGAAAAACCAGCTTGGCCATTCAATGCTCCGTTAGTTCGGCGAGAATGGGTTATAAAACCCTATTCATTGATTCAGATGGAACTTTTTCACCGCAAAGACTCATGCAAATCGCCCTACAGGATTTCAGCGAAGCTTCGCAGATGATAATTCTTCTTGCACCCTCAACGTTTGAGGAGCAGTCCTTACTTATGGATGAGCTGGAGAAATACATTGGCAAGGGGTTCGGCTTAGTAGTCTTTGATACAGTAACCACTCTCTACCGCTCAGCGATTATAAGTAAAGAGGATGCTTTTAAAGTTAATAGAGAGCTTAACCGTCAAATCGCTGCTCTTGCGCATATCGCAAAGATAAATCAAATACCGATTTTGCTTACAAGCCAGGTGAGAAATATTTTAAACGATGTTGACGTTTTGGTGGAACCGGTTGCCGGAAGGGTCCTTAGATACTGGTCAACGGCGATTGTAGGCTTCTTCAGGACTGGCAGACACGGCGTAACTAGAGCGGTTGTAGAAAAAAGTTGTGGGGTTGAGAAAAAGATAACTTTATACTTGAGGATAGGAGAAAGTGGTGTATGCGATTACAACAGGATAACAATGACCTAGATTGGAGCGGATAACATTCTATGTCTTTATTCAACGAGATATTTAATGCACTATACTATATTTTTCCAGCTTACTGCGCGAATGCTTCACCAGTAATATTCGGCGGTGGGAAACCTGTCGACTGCGGAAGGAAGTTTCTGGACGGAAAGCCGATATTTGGCTCGCATAAGACGTATAGGGGCTTAATTTCCGGGCTGTTAATTGGCACATTAGTTGGTTGGATACAAGAATTTCTTGCGCCAAATATTCCAAACGTTAATTTCCCAAAAGGAAGCACATTTTTAGGGTTCGTATTATCACTTGGGGCGCTGTTTGGCGATTTAATGGGTTCATTTGTTAAAAGGAGATTTGATCTTAAGCCTGGCTCGCCATTACCGATTATTGATCAAATAGATTTTGTTATTGCGGCTTTATTCTTCGCTTCATTAGTTGATCCGTTCTCACTTTCAATATCAAAAGCCATAATGATAATTGCCTTAACATTCCCAATTCACTTTCTAGCAAATTTTATAGCATATATGCTGCATCTCAAAGATAATCCTTGGTGAACAAATCTTTTATAGAGATCTGCTGGAAGCGCTTATAAGATACTGAGCGTTCATCCTTTTAAGGCTGTTAAGTGGCTTACAACATGGGGCTACCTGTCTTCAATGTGGTTGAATCGTGCTTCTGTACATGCCCCCCTAAATATAATATTAATCCCTATCTTGGAAGGTGCGTGCATAGCTGTCTATATTGCTACGCGATTAAATTCCCAAGCTTCACCGGTCCAGCTGTTCCCCGTCTGAAACTTAAGGAAGAAATTCTGAAGATGGTTAAAAAGACTCGGCTTCGTCTACCAGTTATGCTTAGCGATTCAACAGATCCCTACCAACCGCTTGAGAAGGAATATGAAATAACGAGAAGATGCTTGGAGGTTCTAGCTGATTATGGTTTTCCATTACTCATAGTCACGAAATCAGATCTGGTCGTTAGGGACATTGATATTTTTAAGAAGACACCGACGGTTGTGTCAATGACGATAACAACGAATCGCGATGATATATCTGCTCTCATAGAGCCAAATGCTCCTAAACCAGATGCGAGATTTTCTGCTTTAAAGAAGGTTTCAGATGAGGGCATACCGACAGTTGTAAGGGTAGACCCGATAATACCGACAATAAACTCCGATGGGCAGGATTTGGAGAGCATAATTTCAAGGGCTTCAAAGATAGGTGTAAAACAGATTACGGCGTCAACGATGAAGGCGGTTAAAGGCTTATTACCTGCAATAAAAAGAGTTAATCCCGCATTATCATGGAGACTGGCGAAAATCTACTCTGACGGCGAATGGATCGGGGGCTACAAATACTTAAATAAAGATTTAAGGCTGAGCATCCTTGAAAATCTGAAGACCCTGGCCCATAAATATGGTTTAGAGTTTGCGACGTGCAGGGAAGGTTTTCCTCAATTAAACACAGCTATATGTGATGGCACATCGTATTGCCGGGGGTCTTTAAATAAGTTTCTTAACGCAAAATAAATATCAATCATAAGCAAATCTTTTTGCGTCTGGTATCTCAGGCGGTAAGCCCTTTCTCCATCTTATAGAGCGTATCACGTTTATCATAACGTCGTCTGGAATTTTCTCCCAGTGAGAGAACATGCTTTGCCAGAAAGCCCGGCCTGAAGATGCTGATCTAAGCTCATCGGCCAATCCTAGCGTTTCAGCCATCGGCATGTACCCGTTTACGATGGATATAAATTCCTTCTGAAATATGGACGAGATTTTACCACGTTTCCTAACGATAATGTCCACTACACCCCCTATTTGCTCCGCAGGCGCGGAAATCTGAACCCTACAGACTGGTTCAAGCAGTATTGGATGCGCTGTTAAGAAGGATCCGAATATGGCGTTTTTTGTAGCTGGGACCAGCTGTGCATAGCCCTTTTGCGCCTGATCTTCATGTAACCGCACATTAAGCATCTTCACCTTTAGGCCCCTAACAGGTTCCCCGCATAATGGTCCGGATTGGCAAGCCCACCTAAAGCCTTCTATGATAGCTTCAAGATCTTCCCCTGTTGGAGACCCGCCCCCGGTTAAGTCAACTAGGAGATTAGCATTTCCTTCCATAGCAATTATGCGTTCAGCCCTATCAAAAAGGGCCTCTGCATGTTTAATAGCTGCCCAACCGTTTTCTTCAAGAATTTTCAACACATTTTTATCTAATGGCTCAACTCTCACGATTATTTGGTTACGCCCATTTGGACTATTACTTGTGAAGTTCGCTCCGCTACTGCTTACGCTCTCACGGTAAGCAATTATTGGCTTAGATACCATTACCTCGATGTCGGGCGCATACTCCTTTATGGATTTTATTGTTATGTCCAGGTGTAATTCACCAACTCCGCTGAGTAGATATTCTCCGGTTTCTCTATTGATGGAAACTGCTAGATTTGGGTCCTCAATTGATAGCATTTTTAATATGTCGATGAGGCGCAGGAGATCCGCCGGGTTCTTTGGCTCGAGAGAAACTGTGACAACAGGTTCTGAAACATAATGTATCTTCTCAAAAGGGGTCATAAACTCTTTATGTGCTACATCAACGATGGTTTCACCAGCGTTTATGTGACCAAGCCCCGAAAGGACAGCTATGTTACCTGAATTAAGATGGTTAATGGGCTCTTTAAATGCACCCATGTAAATCCACACTTTATTGACGACGCATTCCCTCCTTGCGCCTAAAATATAGACCCTATCACCGCTACTTATCTCACCGGAGAATATTCTCCCAGTAGCAATCATGTCGCCGCTTGAATCGCTTTTAACGCTAGTCACACATATTGCCATAGGTCCTTCAGAATCGCATTCAAGCATCGCTCTACCAACTTCCGAATTTAAGTCTCCTCTCCATATTTTTGGAATTCTATATTTTTGAGCTTTACATGGATCCGGCATTTTCTCTATCACCATTTCTAGAAGCGCTCTATGAAGCGGAATTTTCTCTTGGAGATCCAGCCAACCGTCATTCTTGTACGCTTCGATTATGTCACTGAATCTTAAACCCTTCTCTCGAGCGATATCGAACGTTAATCCCCACTTATGTAGGGCTGAGCCGAAGGCAACGTTGCCTTTGGGCACGCTTATTTTCCACGCCTCTTTAAAGGTTTTCTCGCCATAGATCTCTATGAGGTTATTGAAACCTTGAATTATGCGCGATATCTTCTCCTGGATTTTCTCAGAGCTTAACCTCAAATTCGTAATCAATCTATCAATCTTGTTAATGAATAGGACTGGTTTGACGCGTTCATTTAGTGCTTGTCTAACAACAACTTCAGTTTGCGCCATGATCTCCTCGACAGCATCGACTAAAACTATTGCACCGTCAATGATCCTTAGGGCTCGCGTCACTCTACCGGTGAAATCAACATGTCCTGGGGTGTCAATTAAGTTCACCACATAATGGCTTCCATTAAAGTTATATAGAAGAGATATGTTGGCTGCCTTTATCGTTATGCCGCGCCTCTGCTCCTCCTCAAGATAATCTAAAACCCTAGCTTTCCCAGCTAAGCCATGCGGAATCAAACCAGCTTCAGCCAGAAGCGAATCGGTTAAGGTTGTTTTCCCATGGTCTATATGGGCTATTATACCTATATTGCGAATCCTCCCCTTATTCTTCGTAGCACTTAAAATTTGCTCTGTTTGCCTAAACATCGACATAAATTCATCCGCGCCCTCCCAAATTTAACCTCTTATCACCTTCTCTTTTTTAATTAACGAACTCATCTCTAAATTCCATATCTTAAGTGTATTGTTGTGCATGCTATTGTTATTAGGGCTTTGTATGTTGCCGCCAGCCTCTCATACCTTACGATTATTCTTCTGAAGCTTTTGAGCCACCCGTAGAACCTCTCAACTGCAGACCTCATCTTCCCATAGGTTTCGATGTCGTATTGTATGGGCTTCCTACCATTCCTTGGGTTCACGGGTATGTTTGCCTCAACATTCATGGATGATAGCCTATATCTTATTGCTTCAGTATCATATGCTGAGTCAGCGTAAAGCTCCTTTGGAGGCTTCTCTAAGCCATCCAATAGCTCATC
>CALKGV010000108.1 GCA_938091805.1 uncultured archaeon
TTCTTCAATATTTTTAAACAAGTTTAATACGTTAAATTGCATAATCTTACACTTTGAACTCATCTCAAAATTCCATACAATAGAAAATGATTCAATGACTCTGAAAAAGAAGAGAATGCGATAAGTGATTGGATCCAAAAAATAAGTGAACCACAAAAAAGGAGGTGAAAACAGACTTTGATACAAGAATTACCCTTAAAAGCAACCCTGCTTAAGCCTCATAAAAATAAGAGGGGGGTATCAACTAATAGATGAAGATCAGCCCAAAAATTGCTATCTTAAGCCGCATTGAACGAACTCATCTCAAAACTATTTAAGTCTTTCTTGATTATGTTTTGGTATGGAGTTTCTTGAGCTTTCTGATGGTGAGTGGGGGTTCATTAGGTCTTTGCTGTCTCCTAGGGCTAGGGTTGGTAGGCTCTGGGGCTGATGATAGGAGGATAATAAACGGCATTCTGTACGTGCTTGTTACTGGATGCAGATGGATGGATATGCCTATTCGCTATGGCTCATATAAGGCTGCTTGGAGGAGGCTTAAGCGCTGGCAGGATGAGGGCGTATGGGATAGGATATTCAGGGCCTTAGCATCCATGAGGGAATGGTAGGAAGCCCATACAATACGACATCGAAACCTATAGGAGGATGAGGTCAGCCGTCGAGAGATTCTATGGGTGGCTCAAAAGCTTCAGAAGAATAATCGTAAGGTATGAGAGGCTGGCGGCAACATACAAAGCCCTAATAACAATAGCATGCATAACAATGCATTTAAGATATGGAATTTAGAGATGAGTTCAATGTAAACAGCTTCTTAAATGCTTTGTGTAAAACTTTCTGGAGAAGTGAAAACTAGCATTTTCCATGGATTTATCTTGCGGGCAGGAAATAAATATTTTTATATCTAAAAATATTGGCAAATATTGTGGTGAAGATTCTTGGATAGGGCTTCGTTGGAAACTGCTAAGAGGCTTCTTATCGAGTTTAAGGGTGAAGATTACGCTTTCGGGGATGAAGCGCTAAAACAACTCGGCAGATACGTTGGCAGAGTTGGGAGAAAAGTCGCCATCATATCCGGTGGAACAGGCATAAAATCCAGTATAGTTAACATGGTAAGTGAAACCCTTAAGAAAGGAGGCTGTGAGGTTTTAGGGGTTCTTGAGGGAGCCCGCCAGAACACTCCGAAAGAGGATGTCTACAGACTTGCATATCAACTTCTGAAATTGGGATGCACCGGCGTAGTTGCGGTAGGCGGCGGCAGTATTCTTGATGGGGCTAAAGCAGCCCTAGTTTTAGCCATATATGGCGGTGTAATTGACGAATACTTTGGAACCGGAAGGGTTTCAGCGAAGTCTGGCGGAGAGAGAATACCGTTAATAGCCATACAGACCGCCAGCAGCTCAGCCTCGCATTTAACTAAATATTCAAATGTAACGGACATTATGACCTTCCAGAAGAAGCTCATTGTCGACGATTCAATCGTGCCTAAAGCATCCATATTCCAGTATGATGTCACAAGAAGCATGCCGCCGGAGTTAACTAAGGATGGTGCGCTTGATGGCATATCCCACTGTTGGGAGGTTTGGATGGGTGCGGCTGGAAAGGAAAACTATGAGAGGATAAGTGAGGTGGCCTATACGGGGATGAAACTTATTGTTGAGGCTCTGCCAAGAGCCTTGGAGAACAGTGAGGATCTGGAAGCTAGATACGCCTTAGGATTAGGGACCGACCTAGGTGGATATGCGATAATGCTTGGTGGAACAAGCGGCGCCCACCTAGGGAGCTTCTCGCTGGTCGACGTGTTAACTCACGGTAGGGCATGCGCCGTTCTAAACCCCTACTACACAATCCTATTCTCGCCGGCAATACAGGATCAGCTGAAAATGGCTGTCAGAATATACGCTGAAAACGGCTATATTGATGCGGGGAAAACCAGGTTGAAAGGTAGGGATCTTGCTGAAGCAGTTGCTGAAGGCATGCTGGAGTTTGCGAGAAGAATAAGATTCCCAACAACGCTGAAGGAGGCAGGCGCGTCGGAGAAGCATATTGAGAGAATGGTGAATGCCGCTAAGGATCCGCAGTTAAAAATGAAGCTGGAAAATATGCCCATACCGATGAGCGCCGATGCTGGAGACATAGATAGATTAATGAGGCCAACATTGGAAGCCGCTTACACAGGCAACTTCAGCTTAATTCCGGAGGTTAAGTCAACGTAGAAAGTTTATTTCGCAACTAACGAATTAGATTCCCAAGAACATCAAATCGCATCTCCTCCGGCTCGCTTAATATTTCTATGCGCTCCGTTAATTCCTTCTCTTGCTTTATAGTTTCAAGCAGGCTCTCGGAAATCCACATCTCCTCCAGATCCAGCGTATTTTTAATCCTGACGATCTTCGCCTTTAAAGGGTCTATTGGCCCACAGCAGCGTAGAGCCATCAGTATCGCGTCTCGATCATTAGGTAGGAATGGCGGTATTTTCCCAAGTTCCGGCCACGTTCCGGTTAGGCAATTCATGAATGTTGCTTCAAAATCTATTTTGGACACAAGTCTCTTGGTTGTGATATCCGCCAATCCTATTCCAACAGCGTTTCCATGGGATCCTTCAGATAAATCTAGCACGACAATTCTCCCTATTTTCGGCGTGTCCATTTTGTAGCTCTCAGGTATGGCTGCCCAAAATCTGCCAATGACGTTGGTGTCCATTCCCACCCCGCTTATGTCCTTGCCCATCTCCTCAACTATTAAGACATCCATCTCCTTAAAAGGTATCTTAGCCATGAGGTTCTTTGCTTCTTCTAGAAGCTTGGGTTCTTCATCTTCAATTTTCTCAGGCTTTAGGGCTCTTATTTTCGCTACCTCATGATAGGCGTTTTCCAGAATCGCTATCCCCATAATTATTGAGGCTTTTTTCATGATTAATTTGGCCGCTTCAGGGATTAATTTAAGGTATCCTTCCATTTGATACCTGTGTATTGTTTCAGCGCCCTTCTGTTTACCAAGCCCTATAACCATCATCTTCATTAAGCCGCTTTCTATCCTACCTTTGAAGTCCGTATGCGGCTTTATTCTGTTAACCACTATTATGCCGTCGGATTTTAAAGCAATTCTGTCGACGTAAACCGGTGCGCCGTTTTCGAGCCGACCTACCTCCTCAACCTCCATGGAGGCATAGATGGGCGCGCCGATTGACTCCGACGTTATGCCTAGGCTTTTAAGTACGGCTATCTGTCCCTCCGGGGTTGCTCCACCATGGCTTCCCATCGCTGGCACTAAAAATGGTTTCCCACCCAACTTCTTAACTTCATCAACTATGGTTGCTAAAATATCACGTACATGCGCTATTCCACGGCTTCCAGCAGTGATTGCTATTCTGGAGCCGGGCTTAACCTTCTCGCTTAAATCGGCTTTCCTCATTTCCTCCCTTAAAACGGATATATAATCATCTATTTTTGGGGCTTGCACTTTCTGCCGGATCTTAACCATTTTTGGAAGTAGCATAAGTAGGAATCTGCTATTTTACAATTTAAGCGTTTAAAGCGTTTCGCCCCTTTCTGCTTGTTTACCGCTATAAAATCTTTTTGCAGAGGCGCCTCCTGAAATTTCATTTATAGAGGAAGTCAAATATTTTGTCGATTAGTTCAGGGCTTAGCTTCTCGTAGGCTTCTGTGCTTCCAACATCGTACCAGAATGCATCCGTAATGTACCCGTAAACCTTCCTCCCATAACTTATGAGGCGCGGTATTACATCCCCCATCAGATCCAGCTCACGCTTGCCGCTGGCTAGTTTATCCGCCTCTTTCAACACTTCGCCCTCTAGGACTGTTATTGCTATGCTAACTGGCTTATCTATCTTAGGCTTCTCCTCAAAGTATCGGATTTTTCCATCGTCATCCAGCTCCGCAACGCCAACCCTTACTGTGAAGCCGCTTGATAAAGCAACTGTGGCCATGGCTTCTTTCTCCTCATGGAAACTTATAAAGTCCTGTAGGTCCATGTTCGTTAAAATGTCGCCATAGTAGATTAAAAGCGTATCATTAGCATTCAGAGCCTTCTTTCTATAGGCGTTCACTATTGAGCCGGCTGTTCCCTTAAGCTCTGGATCATCGTAAACATATGTTATATTTACATCGAATCTTGAGCCATTATCAAAGTAATTTACAATCTGCTCAGCCTTGTAATCGACGAGAAAGGTTAAATTTTTTATGCCATGAAATCTTAGAAGCCGAACTATGTACTCGAGCAGAGGCTTCTGCATTCTGCCTATGGGGATCATTGCCTTCTGAAAATAGTATGTAATCGGCCTAAGCCTAGTGCCCGGCCCGCCGCATAAAACAATCCCTCTAACGTTCTCCATTTAAATCCCGCCATTAATAGAAAAATAGATTTAATAAAGGATTTAACGCTTACCCAATTCCGGTATTCTCATTTCACTGCTCAGATTCCTCTGTCTTCTCCGGCTTACGTTCCTCCTCAATCTCCTTTTCAATTTCTTCTATCGGCTTAGGCGGCGGGGTGGTTGCAATCGTCCATCCGATCCATGCTCCAATGAACATTATCGCCAAAAAAGCTATAAGCACGATTATGGCAACAGCCCAAAAGCGGACGTCTCCCTTGCTTAGGTTTAATGGTCCAGCTAATATTTCTGGAAACGCAAGTACAGCAATATAGCCTACGGCAACAAGTAAGCATAAGGCAAATATGAGCGCGCCTACAATCTGATCTTTGCTCACCATTAATCATCTCCAAACAAAATTAAAAATAATTGATTAATGCTTAAAAATCTTGTTATATTCTCTTATCGACATATATGCTGCAAAAATAAGAAATATGAGTTCGTAGGCTTGACATCATCCCCCGCCGGCCCGAAGCGCTCTTCTTAGGAGGTGATCCGGCCGCAGGTTCCCCTACGGCCACCTTGTTACGACTTCTCCCCCCTCGCGAAACCTAGATTCGACGCAGCCAAAAGACTACGCCTCATCTAGGCCTCACTTGGGTGGAGCGACGGGCGGTGTGTGCAAGGAGCGGGGACGTATTCACCGCGCGTTGATGACGCGCGATTACTAGGGATTCCATGTTCACGAGGGCGAGTTACAGCCCTCGATCCCAACTGAGGCAGGGTTTAAGGATTACCTTCCCCTTTCGAGGTTGGAACCCATTGTCCCTGCCATTGCAGCTCGCGTGTGGCCCGAGGGATTCGGGGCATACTGACCTGCCGTAGCCCGCTCCTTCCTCCGCCTTATCGGCGGCAGTCCCCCTAGTGTGCCCGACCCCCTTCCGGGGTGCCGCTGGCAACTAGGGGCGCGGGTCTCGATCGTTGCCTGACTTAACAGGACACCTCACGGCACGAACTGGCGACGGCCATGCACCTCCTCTCAGCTTGTCTGGCAAGACCTTCAATCTGGCCTTCATCCTGCTGTCTCCCCCGGTAAGGTTCCCGGTGTTGACTCCAATTGAACCGCAAGCTTCACCCCTTGTGGTGCTCCCCCGCCAATTCCTTTAAGTTTCAGTCTTGCGACCGTACTCCCCAGGCGGCGGGCTTAACGGTTTCCCTGCGGCACTGGCGCGACTCGTGGCCGCGCCAACACCTAGCCCGCATCGTTTACGGCTGGGACTACCCGGGTATCTAATCCGGATCGCTCCCCCAGCTTTCGTCCCTCACCGTCGGGCGCGTTCTGGCCGGCCGCCTTCGCCACTGGTGGTCCTCCCGGGATTATAGGATTTCACCCCTACCCCGGGAATACCGCCGGCCTCTCCCGCCCCCTAGCCTAGTAGTATCTCCCGCAGTCCAACGGTTAGGCCGCTGGATTTAACAGGAGACTTACTAGGCCGGCTACGGACGCTTTAAGCCCAATAATTATCCCCACCACTCGGGGAGCGGGTATTACCGCGGCGGCTGACACCCGACTTGCCCTCCCCTTATTCCCCCAGCTACTTACACTGGGGAAAAGCCACCTTTAGCAGGCGGCACTCGGGGTAGCCCCGTCACGCTTACGCGCATTGCGGAGTTTTCGCGCCTGCTGCGCCCCGTAGGGCCTGGGTCCTTGTCTCAGTACCCATCTCCGGGCTCCCGCTCTCACGGCCCGTACCGGTTATAGGCTTGGTGGGCCGTTACCCCACCAACTACCTGATCGGCCGCAGCCCCATCCTCAGGCGAGGCTGGAAGCACGGTTCCAGAATCTTTTCGGTGAGGAACCATTCCAGGCCTCCTCACCTATCGGGAATTAGCCCCAGTTTCCCGGGGTTATTCCCGTCCTGAGGGTAGGTTAGCTACGTGTTACGGAGCCGTCCGCCGCGCTCTCCCCGTCGGCTGGAGAGCGCCGACTCGCATGGCTTAGTCCCACCCCGATAGCAGTGGGGTCCGGCAGGATCAACCGGAGTTGAGAGTGGTCGCAAACCCGAGCTGGCGGGGGATGATGTCAAGCCCGCCTTAGACCTTAGCTTTTTTGGCAACTAAGGTCCGCATTAATTGTGTCCGCAACTGGAGGTCAATGCTTCATTTTGAGGCTAATCGCCTCGTTCATTTGTGATCCGCATTGACGCCGCCGTCGTGCTGCGGACCTCAATATATTGTTTCGTTTCTTCACACATAAATACTTTTTGGCTTAGCTGATAAAGCTTATCAGCTGATACACTTAATATTTCTAAGTGTTACTGAAGTATTAAGCGAGGTATTAAGCGAGGGAGGTCTCAGTGGTGTTTCCTGAAAGGTTTCGCGGCGTTTTAGAATCGTTTATTGAGGACTTAAAAGTGCGTGAGATTGTTTCTGGAATAGGTTTATTTGGCAGCTGGGGTCGCGGCGACGCTGTTCCGAGCAGCGATGTGGACTTTCTAATTGTTGAGGACAGGGATTTTGATTATGAGTATACTGAAAGGATCAATTTGAGCGGCTGCTTCATTGACTTAAACTATGTGCCTAGAAGCTGGGTGGCCCATAGAATTCCGCCTGAGATAGATCAAAAGCTATATGAGCTGAAGGTTATCTTCGATCGAGATGGCTCCTTAACCAGAGCTAAAGATCTCATGTCGAAAGTTTTTTGGAGGCCTGAACGTGTGGAGATTAGATCTGAAGCCTATCTTGTTGAGGCCGATGCGCATTTAAGCCGTGCAAGGTCAGCGTTTAACATGGATGATTTTCAGAGCGCTAAAGTAAACGCTGTGAGAAGCTTTTGGGCGCTCATGAAGATTCTGATCGAGATTGGGAGAAGACCCGTGTTGAACAGTTGCTTCGTGAGGCATCTCGATTCATCGTCTAGGAGCCTAGACATGTATAACGTCTATGAGAAATACGTTGGTCTGATGGGTTTAGATAGGCTTAGTAAGGCTGAAGTTAAATCTATGCTTGACTTGCTTTCATCAGTTTGGGGCGAGGCAATAAACTTTATCGCCGCTAATCCTCCGCCTAAACCCGTTCATCCAAGAACGATTGCTAAAATCAATTACTATGGGAAGAAGGATTTCTTAAATGGTTTGGTTGCCCGTGTGAGCGCGCTTATAGATGAGAATGCTTTAATCGAATCCGCCCACTACATGTTCCACACCTTAGCCGACATGATTGAAAACTACGTTTACCTAGTGTCCCTCGTTGAGAACATAAAGTTCGACTACGCAACAATATTCCGGTGCCTAAATGAGTCGAAAAAGTCACCCGCTGAAATATATCGAGGGACTCTTAAAATTTTAAACGCTAGAGATGTTGTAAACCAGGAAGCTGAAAGAATAATTAAGGAAACAACGAACATAGCCATGAACATTAGGCAGAGAAGGAAAGATTTAATAGCCCGTCTCATAAGCTGAGCCGCCGAAAGATGGCTTGTCAGGGGAGCATTTAGAACAAAAAGGAAATAAACCCCCTACCATATAATCTAACCAGAAGGGCCCGCTCCGTCAAGGCTAGCGTGCGCTAGGTTGAAGCCCGGTGGTGTAGCGGTCAAGCATGGCGGGCTCTGGACCCGCTGACGAGAGTTCGAATCTCTCCCGGGCTACCACAATGAACCCACGGTTCCTAGACTACTCCCCTCTTTTCCGCCCTAAAATCGGTTTATTCCTGAATAAAGGCTTTTTCGCAAGCCCTAGAATGTTTAAGCTATTTTTCAGGCTGTAAACTGCGCTCTCGATAATTTTCAATCTTAGCTCCTTTCGTCCAGATCCGATAAAAGATTGTAACCTTTTAAATGTTTCATCTATCTTCAAGATGGGCTTCTCATTAGCCATCCTAAACCGTCCTTCCCCCTTATCCCCTAATTCCATCCAGGCACATTAACCTTCTTTCCTTTCCAAACAAGATGATGGTTACGATTTTTCCCATACCATTTCTTATCTCATCCCCATTACCACAATTGTTATTTCCAGAGAAAAATATCTACAGTTGATATGCTAAATGATCAGGTACGATAGTCGTCTCTAGGACGGGGAAAGATGGATCGATCTTAAGAGAAGGAGCTCCTACCGCTCTCCCTTAACAGTTAATTTATGAACTCATCTCTAAATTCCATATCTTAGATGTATTGTTATGCATGCTATTGTTATTAGGGCTTTGTATATTGCCGCCAGCCTCTCATACCTTACGACTATTCTTCTGAAACTTTTGAGCCATCCGTAGAAAGAGCTTAAAGCTCTTTCTTATTGTATAAAAATAGGCTTGATTATGGTTTTCCATGGACTAATGAGAAAATATTTCGTAAAAGAAATGGATTGTGGAGAGAAGTGGAGGCGATGAAGAGAAATAAATCGGTGATTCTTGATGATGGAAATTAGCTCAATTACCTATGGATGTAAAAACGGCACGCTAACTTTGCAATTAAAGGCATGTTTACCAGTCTGCCACTGAGCCGTCTTCATGATATAAGCGCGGGGTTTCCCATTCACCATCGTAAATTTTCTCCTTCATAAGATCCTCATCCACCTCTATTCCAAAGCCGGGTTCCTTCGGAATTTCTAAGTATCCATGTTTTAAGGTGAATGGTTTTTTAAGGTAGCCCTCACCCAAAGTTACCTGTTCCTGTATTAGAAAGTTTGGTATGCAAGCATCTAGCTGAATGCATGCTGCTAAGGCTATTGGACCAAGTGGGCAATGCGGTGCAACTGCGGCATAGTAAGTTTCAGCCATGGCAGCTATCTTCTTACATTCCATTATCCCACCTGCATGCGATATGTCCGGCTGGAGTATTGATGCCGCTTGCTTCTCGAGAACTTCCCTAAAGCCCCATTTAGTGAACAATCTTTCTCCCGTGGCTATCGGGATTGATGTTGTACGGGCAACAGTAGCCATTACATCAACATTTTCAGGCAGGCATGGCTCCTCAAGGAACATTGGGTAGTAAGGTTCAAGAGCCTTCGCCATGCGTACAGCCATGGCTGGACTTAACCTTCCATGGCAATCCACGGCTAGATCAACATCGTCTCCCACCGCATCTCTCATCGCCTTAAACTTTCCAACAGCCTTCTTTACTATCGTTAAGGAATCAACCATCTTAACAGCCTCAAACAACCCCGTTTTTAAGGCGGTAAATCCCTCTTCCACCTTAGCTAAAGCGGTTTTAGCACATTCCTCCGGCGTGCGTCCACCAACATGCGCGTAAACCCTGATTTTATCTCGACATGCTCCGCCTAGAAGTTGATAGACTGGCGTTCTTAATTTTTTGCCTAAAATGTCCCACAGAGCTTGTTCAATTCCGCTTATAGCGCTCGTAAGGACGGGCCCGCCGCGGTAAAATGTCCCTCTATACATGGCTTGCCAGTGATGCTCAATTCTTAATGGATCCTTGCCTATAAGGTATCTTTCCATTTCTCTTACAGCCATCTCAACAGTTTTAGATCTGCCCTCAAGGGTTGGCTCCCCATAGCCCACCAGCCCCTCATCCGTATGCATTTTTAAGAACAACCATCTAGGTTTCACGTGCACCATTTCAATTTTAGTGATTCTCAAATCGATCACCATCCCTTGCATCTTTATGTTAAACTTTTTAGTTTAAAAAGTCTTTAGCGAAAGATCTTCTTTCAAGTTAGTCATAAACCATAAAGATTTAATTTTTAGAGAAAGGAAACGATTTTAACACATACTGGCGAGGGCACGTGTATCTCATGTCCAGTTGGCTCAAGTAATCCCATATCAGGGTTTATTCGGAACGGAAAGATACTGCATTGTTGCTTCGTTGATTGGCCACAAGCAGAAATTTTCCAAGAAAGTCAATGGTGAAATTTCGTGGAAACTTGCCCAGAGTATGCTTATGGCCTATATATTTCAGTATGCCAGTTCTTTCATCCACCTGATAAACTACAAGGCTATCATGACTCCGATTTGAACCATAAAGAAACCTCCCAGAAGGTGCTACGTGTATATCCGCTGCATAATTTGGCTCTGTTACTTTAAGTGGGGGTTCTCTCTCAGATGATTTTGGAGGTGATCTGCGTCGTGATGTTCCGAGAGAGGACCCCCATGCATATTATCCTGAACTCATTGCAAAACTTTTTATGATCTGACTAGTCAAATTTGTAGAGAGGTTTACTTATGCCTGAGAAGGGCTATCTTAACTGGTTGGGGAGGCCACAGCTGAGAGGGTTAAGGAGCTAGCCTATAACAGGGGTTTAACAGTAGACGATCTTCTAAACGAGCTTATGAAGCCTGCTGGGAAAAGCGGATGGTCCGCATGCAATCTATGCGGAGCCAGGGTTAAATCTAAAAATCTACATGAACACATAGTTAAAGCACATCCAAAACCTGCAAGCGATATTAACTAGCCAAAACCTAAATAGTTTAGAGATGAGTTCTATAACTAAAATGGGTTTAAAATGGTTTCTGCGGATTTAGAAATGTGAAGAACGCTTTTATAGATTCAAGTTTTTCGCCATTTCTTACCAGAACTTCCAGCACTCTTCCCTCAACCTCCGACACAAATTCCTCAGTGAACTTTGAAGATATATTCACTAGGTTATCCACAAGGTCTAAAGAAATGGGAAGGTTTGTGGCTTCATTAAATAGGTCGCTTTCTGAAAGAACATCCGTGAGGTTAACCGTGGAGGGGTACTCTATTTCGCATGGCGGAAGATCGCCGTAAACTCTAACATGCGCCCTCCTCATGTCGGTGAACCCATCCTTAGGGTACTTCAGGCTTTCAAACGGTTCGTATGCTTTCTCCTCAGCTTTTTCAATAGTTTTCATGGGTTCCTCTTCAATTCCGCCTTTTAGTGCTAATCTGGCCAGCTCCGTATATACTACGGTTGGCCGTTCACCTAGGAGGTTCTTGTATTCAAAAAATGCTCTTTCGGGCATGAGGAGCGAAAGTATATGCT
The DNA here is from genome assembly GCA_938091805.1 of uncultured archaeon. Taxonomy (GTDB): domain Archaea; phylum Thermoproteota; class Bathyarchaeia; order Bathyarchaeales; family DTEX01; genus DTEX01. The sequence continues at coordinate 11,284 of CALKGV010000108.1, forward strand.
TATCTATGACTGTTAGGAACGGATTTTTGCCAACTGTTAGGGCTAAGTATCCTCCAAGAGCCTTTGTTTGGCTTCTCTTAATGACCCCTAAAACCTTTCCGCTTCCCCTAAGCTTTTCAGTGAACTCAAAGAGTTCGTCAACAATATGCTTTCTCTCTTCAAGAAGGCCCCGTTTCTTCATATCTAATGCGAGATAAATGAAGCTATAGAAGCTCCCATCTATAAAGAGAAGATCGCATTTATCTAAAGCATCAAGAGCCATTTTCCTCTCATAATATGTTGTTAAAAGCGGGAAAAAGTATCTGCTCTCATCCCTGGAATGCGCCTGCCTCCTCCTAAAAACCCTAGCTTCAAAATTTTCTCCCACTCTTTCCGAACCTCTCAAATAAACCGTCCCATAAGTGAAGACTCCGTACCTTATTCCGAGCCTTTCGCTTAGTTTGGGGGATCTGGAACCATCGACAGCGGCGATGAGGGATCTCTTTATCGGATCTGGGAGGCTGCGTATGTGAGGAGACACTTTAACCCTAAGGATGCTCAGGTTTGAGTCAATATCTCTAATCATGTCAATTATTTTTTCAGCTTCCTCTTCAGCGAGTTGGAAGAATTTATGCTGCAGATCCAGTGGAAGTTTAACCCATTCCGGAAGCTCCTCAGCCACTCTGAACGCCCCCATGATCTACGGGCTTATAGGTTATTAGAAGCGGAACGGGCGAGGGGTTCATAACTCCTGCAAAATAGAATCTTCCGGGTTTAAGCTGAAGCAGCTGGCTGGGGGATATGCCGTATGGTGAAAGCCACTCTGAAGCGCCGCCCTCCCCGCCAGCGTCTAACGGATGTATTCTGCCGAAGAAGTGCGTATTCAGATTTCTTCTAACCGCCGCGTTTATGCCTATTTCGCCCTTTATGCCCTGCGCTACAAGCGTCAGGTTTAACATGCGCTTTCTTCCCAAAGCAGCAAGGTTCTTTATCATCTCGCATGTTTCAGCCTGTATTCCGTGAGCATCCCACGGTGCATACTGAGGCGCCTCATCTATTATGAGCGCCACTTCCAGATTTTTCCCCGCCTCCATTAAACCATACAAATACTTTGATAGCGATAGGAAGAAGCCGAGTTTAGCCTCAGTTAAGGCGCCGCTCATATCTACGGCTAGCAGGCCCCTTGCTTCAAGTTCCTGAAATAGTTCTTCTACGCTTAGTACGCCCATTACCGGATAAAGATCTGAAGGCTTAAGCTTCCTAAATATCCTTCTGAAGGCTCTTTGAGCTGAAGCCTTAGAGCCCCTATGATCTATGCTGGACACCGCTATTTCAACATTTATCTTTAATTCATTATATAAGTGTTCAGCCGGGTTCTCAGAGTTTGAGTAGGCCTCCTTAACCCTGCTAATCCAGCCTTCCAGAAACTCATCGAAGCAGTCCTTAATTACATCATTCCTTGCAAAACCAAACGTTTTATCCTGGAAGTAGCTTAAAATTGATTCTTCATCGAGAGCTATTTCCGTTATCTTAATAACTTCATCGCTCTTAAGAAGCGGAACATAATCCGTTCCGCTCCAGTCAAGTATGAGCACCTTATATCCGGCTTTCCTATATAATGGGACAAGTATGTGTCTTGTGAACCATGATTTCCCGCAGCCGGTGCTTCCATAAACCCCCACATGATAAGGTAGAAAGCCTTTATCAAACGGGATGCTCCATGAGGGGTGGCCCTCAAAATACGCATCCGACCAGATTACGTCACGTCCCTTAACAATATGTTCAAACGGCCTATCCCGATTCTCTAGGAGATACACTGGCGACCTAGGCTGAATTATAGCCCTATTAGGCTCGATTCCTCCATCCGTTATTACACCTATTGGCTCTATGGCGAATGAGTATACTTCCCTCGCGCCTGAGGGCTCGCCGCCGTGCCTCAGGTACGCCACATCCGGCCTATAGGATGTATGGCTTAAAAACTCATTTTTACCTAAACCCTCTCTTAAGACCCCCAAAATCTCATTCACCGGATTAGTTTCCCCACCATTCTTGATGAGAACAAGCTCCTCAGCGATCACGCTGCTCTCCATATCCTTGAGCAGTATGAGCCTCGCCTTCGTTTCAGTCGCCCCATCCGCAACTCTGCCTATAAACCTCAACTCACTCACCAGATACGGACCCAAACGAGATTAGCATCAATCAAAATAATCGCTAAGCCACAATATATACATGATGCGCACAAAATAAAACTCCATGCCCAACTTTTAAGATAGACTCTTTCCCCATCCAAAACATCCCCAAACAGAGATCGAGGAAGATCTTAGAGAAGACAGATAAATATTAACCAAAGCGGTTTTGAAGAAGTTCTGAAACCCAACAGACAGCTAAATCCCAAGAGGTGAAACAATAAAATAACAGATTTAGGCAACTTCAAGCGTCCATAATTATTGCGTGCGAATAAGCCCTTGAGGTTTTATCTAATTCGGGAAACGGTTGTAATTTAGTGCATCCTCAAGCCTTCAGGGTTTTCATATTTTTAGGGGGGAGGAAGGCTTATATCATCCGTTTCAAAATCTTCTTTATGTTTGCTGTAAGAGCCAATACAATTTTAACTCCCAATAAAATTCTTAAAAAAGCATATGTTACTGTGGAGGACGATAGGATTATTGGCGTTTCTGAAGAGAAACCTAAAGATGCAAGAGAGGTTTACCGGTATGATGAACACATCATTTCCCCCGGGTTCATGGACATACATATCCACGGAGGCTTTGGCGTTGACATTACATACTCGAGCTCAAGAGAAATTTTAAATCTCTCAAAAATTCTGCCCTCAACTGGAGTAACATCGTATTTCCCATCCATCATAACCGAATCTGCTGAGCAGATGAAGGGTGCCGTAAGAAATATTAGGGAAGCCCTTGGATCAAAAAATGGCGGCTCCTCGAAGATTTTAGGCATTCACCTTGAGGGACCCTACCTAAATCCCGCCAGGTGCGGTGCGCAGCCTAAGGAGCATGTCCGTAAGCCATCTTTCGAGGAGTTTAGTGAATTCTACAAATTAAGTGGAGGAATATTGAAGCGGATTACGGTTGCACCGGAGATTGACGGTGGGATAGAATTCATAAAATATGCGGTGGGAAAGTTTGAAGTAAAGGTTTCGCTTGGACACACAGATGCAACCTACGAGCAGACCATAAAAGCGATTGAGGCTGGCGCAAGCATCATAACGCACCTATATAACGGCATGAGAGGCTTCCATCACCGTGAGCCGGGCATAGTGGGCGCGACTCTAACAGAAAATGTTTACGCGGAAATAATAGTGGACTTCATCCACTTGCACCCTTCAACCGTGAACCTTGTGGTAAAATGTAAGGGTCCAAATAAGATAATCTTAGTAACAGATTTGATATCCGGCGCAGGACTTGGGGATGGCGTATACACGCTTGGATCACGCGCTGTAACCATAAAAGATGGAGTTGCAAGGTTAAGCGATGGCACGCTTGCGGGAAGCACGCTGACAATGATCGGGGCTGTGCAAAATGCTGTGAAATCTGGGATACCACTAAGGGATGCCGTGAAAATGGCGGCTCTTACACCATGTAATGCCATGGGCATTAAGAATTCTGGTAAAATAGTTAGAGGTTGCAAGGCAGACTTCGTAGTGCTGGATAAGCAGCTAAGGATAATAGATACATATATCGACGGAAGAAGATATGAAGATTTCAGATAGCCTCCGCTAAATGGCAATCTTCATGATGAGTATAACATGCTATAAATATCGAAAATAACGATATTCAGGATAATTAAGAGGGCATCTTCAATCTTATTACCTATGTAGCCAAACAGCCATAGCCGAATTAAGAGATAAAATCATTTAAGCTCCCTCGCCCAATAAATTTATATGTTAGTTCTGGGCGTTGACGGCGGCGCGACAAAAACAATATGCGCTATTGCAGATGAAAACTTCCAAGTTCTCGGGGTTGGAATTTCAGGTCCATGCAACTATAACGTCGTTGGCATCGAGGGGGCTCGAGAAAATGTTAGGTCAGCAGTTAAGCATGCATTTTCGGACCTAAATCGAAAAGATGGGATTGCTGAGATCGGATGCTTCGGGATCGGCGGCTTAACAACTGAACGCGACTATGAAATAATTTCAAATCAGATAGTTCCATCTCACATTGCTAAAAGAAGAATCATTGTAAACGACGTCGTTGTAGCCTTCTATGCAGTAACCGGCGGCAGCCCTGGAATAGTTGTTGTCGCGGGCACAGGCTCCATAGCCTATGGTTTAAACAGCCGAGGTGAAAGCGCCTTCTCAAGCGGATGGGGCTGGCTAATGGGCGATGAAGGAAGCGCGTTTGACATAGCGAGGCAAGCCCTCATCGCCGCGGCTAAAGCCTACGATGGCAGAGGAGAACGAACAGTGCTGGTGGATATGTTTAAGAAAACGTTTAACGTTGAGGATTTTAAGGACGTGGTGCCTAAAATATATCATGAAGTTAGCTCAACCGGGATAGCATCGCTCTCTAAAGTGGTTTTCTCAGCGGCTGAAGAAGAAGATAAAGTGGCAATAAAAATATTGAAGAATGCTGGCAGGGAACTAGGGCGGTCAGTTATTGCCATAGCGAGAAAACTATTCATGGAGAGCGAACCCATTATTGTTGGAGCTTCAGGAGGGGTCTTCAACGCCTCCGACATAGTGTGGTTTTCCCTTAAAAAATACGTAAGCTCCTACTTACCGAAAGCATCATTTACATCTCCAGTAAAGCATCCGGTGATAGGCGCATTAATAATGGGGTATAAAAATCTAGGGATAAATGTGACCAATAATGCTGAGGCGACTTTACTGCTAAATCTAGAAAGAAAAATTGCTAGCTTATAAGCCGCCTTAAGCATTTTTCCGCACGCTATTATTTATGCGGCTTCCATGATCATTCCAAACTGAAACAAGAATTTCTCGCCTCTTTTTTATAATTATCGCTCATCTAATCAGCGGATCCCTCTAAAAGCGAGAAATACCCTATTTTCTCCAGCCATATTCTAGAAAGTCATCTTCCTCAGGGAGATGCTTCTCTAGGGCCTTCTCGTTCAGTTTAACACCTAGTCCAGGTTTATCCCGCACCTCAATGTAGCCGTCCCTAACAAGCGGATTTGGCAGTCCGTTAACAAGATCCCGCCAGATTGGCTCTATGATCGGCATCTCGAAAGCTATAAAATTCTTAGGCAGAGTCGCGCATACCTGTATTAATGCAGCGGCCCCAATTACCCCATCAAGAACCCCGTGAGGAGCTATGAGTACTCCATGTAAATCGGCAAATTCAGCGATCCATTTAAGCTCAGCTAATCCCCCGACATCGCATGGGTCTGGACCTATAATGTCAACAGCATTGTTTTCGATCAGATCCTTGAAGCCCTGTCTCAAATATATTTGTTCACCAGTATGTATAGGAGTTGTTGTGTTTGAGGAGATTAAACGGAAAGCTTCAACAGCAGTGTATGGCGTGTAATCTCCAGTTATTAGATCCTCTAGCCACATGACATTTAGGGGCTCCAGAGCTTTGGCCAAGATGAGAGCCGACTGCAAGCTGAAACCCGGACCGCAATCTAAAGCTAATCCATACTCATCCCCAAGAACCTCTTTAAGCGCTTTAACGCATTTGATAATGTGCTTTAAACCCCTCTCTGTTAGGTGCCCCCTATTTAGGTATGGTGTAGGCCCCTCTTCAGCCTCGCCATAAAAGAAGTTGGGGATAACTACCGGCATTCTTGTGTGAAAGCCAACACCAAACTTGAATATTTTGAAGCCTTCGGGCAGATTCTTCTTTTTTCTAGCGCTTTCAGCGTAGTCTTCCGGCGTGAAGCCGGCTGGCGCCGGTCCTATGCCAGTATTATATACGCGTACCTTATCCCGAATTTTCCCACCGAGGAGCTTGTATACTGGCAGTCCGTAAGCCTTTCCAGCTATATCCCACAGGGCAATTTCTATCGCGCTAACGGCGCTACCCCAAGGTTTAAAGCCGCCTAAGTTTACGTATTCTAAGCATAACTCTCTCAACATCGGTTGGATCCTGACCTAAAATAAAACGCTTATAGAAGAGAACATGGGGCTTTATGTAGTATTTAGGCGACTCAATCTGCGCAAGTCCACTTATTCCCTCGTCGATATCGATGCGGATTATGGGATAACCTTCAATCACTGTGCATTTTAGATCAGTAATCTTCATCTTAATCCCAGATATATCGGCTAAGCGTAGAAATATAAGATTTACCGTAATTCGGGGCGTGTCCAATAATTATTGTGGAGAATTGTTTTCCATGCTGGAACAGTGAAGGGGAGAGTATTTCCACCTCTTCAGCCGATCGTAAATGGTAGGCGGGGGATAGCTGAGTCCGGAAAAACAGTTCAGAAACATCAAAATTTAAGTAATTATTGGACACGTAATTCGGGGGGACGTGGCAACTTAAGGTTCACCTCCTTAGGTTGTTGTGGTGGTATGTGAACATGTCGCAGATTAGGTTCCGGCATTCTATGCTCCTCCTCCATCTCATGCCCTCGTTATATCTTAGGTTTACTGTTATGTTGTTGAAGAATACCCGCCTGAAGAATGATTCGGTTGCAAGCATATTTCTTGACGGGTAGATCCTCATACGCACTATCTCATTTCTATCAATGTTTAAGGCTGAGAAAACATAGTATTCTAGTCCGTTCGCCTTAACATATGTCTCATCAACAGCTATTCCTCTCGAATAGGTGAAAGCGCTCAACAATATCCCTAACGCCAAACATAAGATGGATTGTCAGAAATGCAAGGCTAAAACCTTAAGTTGCCATGTCCTTCGGGGCGTGTCTAATGATTGTTTGTGAAAAATTGTTTTCTAGGCTTAGATGGTGAGAGAAAAATTTTCTCTTTAACGATCGAAAAGGCGGATGAAGATGTCGATCCCAGAAAAACGGTTCGGAAACATTCAGAAGCAGCTAAATTTAAGCAATTATTGAATGTGACCCCCTGTAACTCACTATTTTAGGTCTCCCTCAGCGTCTCTCAATCTCTCCTCAATAGTAGCGGCGCTAAGGCCGTTATCGCATTATTCATCATAATAATATTTGTTACAATCAGCGGGTATAAACCAGCTATAGGAATCTGCCGCATCATCAACTCGTTATGGACAATTAAGCTTAAAGTCGCGTTCGCTAAACCGGTTCCGCACATTAAAGTCATAAATCTCCTATACTTGTAAAGGGGAGTGTTTCTTGTCGCTATTTCAATTGCTAAATAGCGGAGCATAAGATTAACGGCCATAACTATCCCTGCATAAGTAAGTCCGAGAGGGTTAAGTATATAAATTAACCCCAGGATCATGAAGAAAAGGGCTTTGACTAAAAAAGATATTTCATCATGGAAATCTCTAATCTTCTCTATGATCGTCGGCATGGATGCAGCATCTATATTCAAACCTAAGGTTCTCATCCTCTCGTAATTTCCAAGCGCCATCCCAAAAACTAATGCTGAAAGAGGTCCGCTTCCACCTAAAAACTCCGTCCCGGCGTAACATAGAACTAATGCTGCAATAGTGAGCATATATGTATACTCTTGTTTCCTAACAACTTCTAATACTTTTATCCAAGTTATCCCACTGATTGCCCCCAACATCACGCTGATTGCAAACTTCGTAATGAGTGAGGACGTAGCCTCTTGAAGACTAACAGTTCCTCCAAGATATACCTGTAAAAATATCATGGTTAGAACTATGTTAAATACGTCAGTAACGGTTGACTCTAGAGATAAAGTTGCTTTTACTTCCTCGGGAACCTTCAGCTTAGACATTAAAGGTATAATTACAACCGAGCTTGTTCCAGCAGTCATCGGACCAAGTATTAATGCTTCAACCCAATCGAATTCTAAAACGAAATGGCCGAAGACCAAGACAAAGACCGTTGCAAAAATAGCATAGAGAAATGCCAAAGCCGTTGCCCTAATGCTCTGTGACAAGACTATGCGAACTTCCATGCTTAAACCTCCCTGAAAAAGAATCAGCATCAAAGATAAGGCTGCAAAGACAGGTATTACTGGCAGAAGATCCTCCGTCGAGAAAAGTCCAGAATAGGCCCGAAAATGACGCCCATTAATATTGAACTCATCTCAAAACTATTTAAGTCTTTCTTGACTATGTTTTGGTATGGAGTTTCTTGAGCTTTCTGATGGTGAGTGGGGGTTCATTAGGTCTTTGCTGCCTCCTAAGGCTAGGGTTGGCAGGTCTAGAGCTGATGATGGGAGGACGATAAACGGCATTCTGTACGTCTTGACTACTG
>CALKGV010000109.1 GCA_938091805.1 uncultured archaeon
GGTTCCAGTCCTATCGTTGAAGCTTCTTCCGCAACCCCTACAAAGATACCTCTGAAACCCCTTTTTTATCCCCGCCACGCTTAACCACTTTCTCAGACCCGCAGAAAACGCATCTTAGACCCCTCTTCCACCTCAGCTCCCGTATTATCTCGATCATTTCTCATTGCTGGGCGCAAAATCCCTCGCTGAAAGCATGATCAATCAATATTCTCTATCATATCCTCACATTTTAACATGAGCGAAAATTATTTAGCATTCATTAAGCCGTAGGATGAATGGTTCTGCACTCCAATTAGCGCCATAAATAAAGAATCAAGATGCGCACATAATCCTTAAATCTAGGATTCAATAATGCAGATAAGGATTTTCGATGCGAGAACCAAGTGTTGATGCTGCGGAAAAAGTTAAGATGCTTAAGTATTCTGTAGCAGCCATTTCAAGCGTTTTCCTTGCAGAATCCATTGCCGGCATGGTCAGCGGAAGTTTAGCCATATTAAGCGATAGCGTGCACGCCCTTTTCGATACGCTTTCATCTTTAATGCTGTTCATTTCTATGCGCGCCTCACTTCAGCCCCCGGATGAGGAGCACATGTATGGGCATGAAAAGTTTGAGTCTATAGGTGGCCTACTGGGAAGCCTCGCATTAATAGCCCTATCAATCATGCTTTCGGCCAACTCAATATTGAGAATTCTTGGAAACGAAAGCTTCATAAACCTAGAATTTAGCATCGTCGGCTTTGCCGTGCTCGGATATACTGCATGCATAGACATACTTAGAGTTTTTATTTTTAGACGCGCATATGTAAGTAAGAGCCCCACAGTTAAGGCTGGATTCTATCATGCCCTTTCGGATTTTGGATCAACCCTGGTTGCATTTTTCGGATTTTGGTTATCAGTGCATGGAATACTCTGTGGAGACGAATTCGCATCTCTAATGCTATGTTCCCTGTTGATATTTCTAAGCGCTAAACTCGCATGGAACAGCATAATGGAGCTAAGCGACGTGGCGCCTAAAGAAGTAGTAAACATGGTCAGAGAAGAAATTCAAAAGGCGGACAGCATGCTCAAATATGAAAATTTAAAGGTTAGGAAATCAGGGGAAAAATTCTATATAAGGGCTAACCTTAAGGTTTCGGGCCTTATGAGCCTAGAGGAAGCCCATGACCTCTCAGCTAAAATAGAATCAAATCTTAAGAGAAAGATCGGAGAAGCCGACGTATCTTTCCACATAGAGCCATCTAGGATTGAAGGATTGGCAACCGATGTGTTCGTTGAAAGAATTGTGAGTAAAATCGAAGGCGTTAAGGGGATTCATGATGTAAAAGTAGCCCATTATGGCGGAAAAAATTATGTTACACTACATGTGCAAGTTGATCCAGCGACCCCTCTAAGCGGAGCGCATAAGATTGCTGAGAGCATTGAAAAGGTAATATCTGATAAGGTGGGAAATATTGAGAACGTTCTCGTCCATATTGAGCCCTCAAATATAGAATTGAAAAGAGGCTACGTCGCCGATGAGAGAGAAATTAGGCAGATTGTAGAGGCGGCAGCTGAAAGATTTAGGGGCATATTAAGAATAAAGCGGGTCATAACTTACATCGCTGATTTTAGGCGACACATAGATGTTGAATGCATCCTCAATAAGGATCTTCCTGTTGAAAAGGCTCACAAAATAGCCTCACAAATAGAGGAGCTTATTAGGGAGAAAATCTCTGAGACAGCGGTTACAGTGCACATTGAACCAGGCAGCTGACTACGCTGAAAACTTAACAGCCTCTTTAGGCAAATTTTAATTTGAGTTTCCTTGCAAATAATTAAACAAGCGATGAAGGGCAGATTTTATTTAGTACGCATTCATCACACTTAGGATCTTTTGCGGTACATATTCTTCTACCATGGAATATAAGCAGATCAGCAAACCTTAACCATTTATCTCTGGGAACAATCTCCATAAGATCCCTTTCAATCTTTTCCGGATCCTCCTCCCTTGTTAAACCGAGTTTTTGGGAAAGCCTTTTAACATGCGTATCCACTATTATTCCTTCCATTATCCCATGCGCATTTGAAAGCACAACATTGGCTGTTTTTCTGGCGACGCCGGGAAGCCTCAATAAATCCTTCATTGTTCTCGGCACTTCGCCATTATATTCCTCAATGATAATTCGGCATGCCTCCTTAATGTTCTTAGCTTTAGCGCGGTAGAATGTCAGCGATTTTATGTAGTGTTCGAGTTCCTCTAAATCTGCGTTTGCGTAATCCTCCGCGGTACGATACCTTTTGAAGAGGCTCTCAGTTACTCTATTGACACGTTCATCGGTGGTTTGGGCTGAGAGAACCGTTGCAATAAGGAGCTCTAAAGGGTTACTCCATTTTAGGGCTAATTTAGCGTCGGGATGAACATTTTCTAACAAATTAATTATTTCCAAAACCCTACTCTTCAACTCATTTATTTCACAGCGCATTTCTGATGCCTCCGGCTAGTTCACCCCCGCTCTCTCATAACCATATAATTATTTTAGTTTTAGGATATTATATTTTTGTTATTTTTAATTTCTTCGAGGAAGAGACCTTACATTAGCATCTCTAGCCTTCTGTTGGCTTCGTCCCAGTTAATTATGTTCCAGAATGCCTCAACAAATTTCGCCCTATCATTTTTGTAGTCTATACAATAGGCATGCTCGAAAACATCTAGAACTGCGAGAATCTTATATGTTGGGTAAACAATTAACGTTGTGCTTCTCTATTTGCATTATAAGGATCCTCCTGGTTAGCGGACAGAAGGTTAAGCCGCCCATTCCGACCCATTAACGCTTATAGCAGCTTACGAAAACTCTTTCCTAAACCTTTCAAATCCGCCGAACTCCCCATTTATCGCATCCTCAAGCGCTCCACCCGTGCTCCAGCCGCCTTTACCCGCTGGAGCAAGGTTCTCCCAGAAAAGCGAATGTAATACGTGTCCACCGTTAACGTATGCTTGATGATGCTTTGTATGATGCATCGTCAGCTGCAACTTAGACATGTAGGGCTCAAGGTCCTTACAGCCATAATTAAGTTTGGAAGAACAAAAATGCTATGTGGCTTCGAAATCATCCATCAACACCCAACATGATACGTCACGATTCTCTATTTAATTTTCTTACAAGTAGGAGAACTGAAAAGATTAGCCATGTTAGTAAATTATTGTACCAATCTTCTCACCCTTGGCTGCAAACAATACATTTTCAGGCTTGAAGCCGTTAACGACTATAGTTTTTATACGTTTCTCCGTTAGTATTCGAACCGCTTCAGGATCAATTATTTGGCGTATTCCAGCCCTATGTCTATCCTCAGCTAATACATGGCTCAGGCTCTCAAATCTAATCTCATCCAGCTTTTCAGCCTCAGGGTACTTTCTAGGATCCTTCGTGTATATGCCATCCTGATCCGTAGCCTTAACAATAAGGTCGGCTTCAGCTTTAGATGCAATAAGCGCGGCAACAGAGTCCGTTGTCATCCCGGGTTTAATTCCGCCCATAATAATGATGCCCCTCTCTTTCAACATTTTAACGGCTTCATCAATTGTTGTCGGCACATCCTTCCAATGGAAGCCGCCGATTTTCATTGCCAATATTTGAGCAAATATCCTTGAGGCTGATATGGCAACCTCATCCTGCTCATGTTCTGATAAGCCTATTTCTCGCGCGAAATTTATGAGGTCCCTTGCCAAAGATCCGCCGCCCACAACCACAGCGACCTCATGACCTTGACCCCTTAGCTCCCTAATTATGTCCGCGTATCTCCGCATTATTTCTGGGTTTGGCGGGGACGCCAGAACTGAGCCGCCTATACGAATTATGATTCTCATTTATTATGCCACATCCGCATGATCTGTATTAAGCGTATCAGAAATAGATTTGTCCCAAAAAATTTAACTATATTGTTTTGTATAATCCTTTTGATGATTTTAAGATGGGGAAAGCATGTTCGAGATAGTATTCCTAGGAACTGGGGGAGGACGATTCGCAACGGTAACCCAGAAGAGGAGAACCGGCGGAATAAGGATCATTTCAGCTGGGTCAGATGAGGTTAATATACATATTGATCCCGGACCGGGAGCGCTAGTATACTCCCTAGAGATGGGGCTTGACCCGCAGAAGATTAGGGCAATATTGGTGTCGCATGCGCATCTGGATCATGCAAGCGACGTAGCGGTTTTAATTGAGGCAATGTGCCATGCAACGACGAAGAAACGCGGCGTTTTAATCGCGTCTAAAAGCGTGCTTAGAGGCAACAATGTATGCGAGAAGGCAATCTCAAGTTATCATCAAGCGATGCCAGAGAAGGTTTTTGAGGCTGAGGCTGAATTAGGATTTGAGATAGATGGAATTAGTATTCTCGCATGTAAAGCTGTCCACTCAGATCCGGATGCGATCGGATTCCGTTTTGAAACAAAAGCGTACGGAGGCTTCGCATACATTCCAGATTCAGAATACTTTGCAGATGTCTCGAAATTCTACAGCGGCTTAAGGCTTCTAATTCTCTCAGTTCTTAGGCCATCAGGTCAGCCATGGAAGGGCCATATGACTACCGATGATGCTATAGGAATATTGGAGGAAACCCGCCCGGAAATGGCTGTTATAACGCATTTCGGAATGCAGATGATAGCGAGGATCCCGGAGAAGGAAGCCGAAAGAATAGAGAAAAGAACCGGTGTGCCAACAAGGGCTGCATTTGACGGCATGCGCATTATTTTTGGAGAAGAAATTCGCATAGTCCGCGTGGATGGAAAAATAAGGAAGGGGCAAAGGGATCTGAGCAGATTCTTCGGCTAACTGTCGCAGCGCCGCTTCAGAGGATCTTTAAGAAGACCCCATCCGAGAGTTTCTCGAGATTTTCCTCAGGTTCTGATCCGCCGAAAACTAGGTTCTCGATTCCGTGCATAGCCTTTAAATCCATTTCAAGCGGACTGAGAGGTTTCGGCGCGTAGATAATGCCCTTAATCCCCTGGTTTAAGGCAACGCCGTTCTTCTTCTTATATTGCCATATAGCATTGTTAAACTCCATAAACTTCGGCAATAAGCTCACTAGGTCGCTTGCCCATTCATTATTCTCTTCTGGGAAGCGCTGTAGGTGTATGCTCTCTTTGGAGTACAATTCAAGCCATATGGCCTCGGTTATGAATGGGCATATTGGCGCTAGAAGCTTCAATATGGTTTCAAGGCATGCGTGCAATGTGTACCATGCCCCGCGCTGAAGTTTCGGATTAAATAAACCATCACGGTTATAAGCCCTGGACTTAATAGCTTCGAGATAATGATCAGCAAATATGTTCCAGGTGAAGTTTCTGATTGCTGTTGCCGCCTGAAAGACGTTAAAGTCTTCGTACCCCATACGGCACTCACCTATAACCTCATTTAGCTTAGCTAGAATCATCTGGTCTAGTGGAGCCAAATCGTAGCCGCCGCTAACCTGCGGAAATGACGATATAAACCTAGCGATGTTCCACAGTTTTGTCAGAAACTTTGAGGTTCCGCGGATCCTCTCAAATGAGCATCTTATGTCTCCCTTCGTTATGTTTCCCTCAAGGCCGGACCATATCCTGAAGGCTTCGCTTCCAAACATTTTTATGACGTCCTGAGGATCAATGACGTTTCCAGCGCTTTTGCTCATCTTCCTACCTTGCTCATCAACCACGTGCATATGTATCCAGACGTTCTTGAACGGCTCTTTATGGAAAAGTAGGAAAGACTTGAGGATGGCGAAATACAGCCAGTTTCTAACGATCTCCTTACCTTGAGGTCTAAGTGAGCATGGAAAGTTCTTCTCGAAGAAACTCTTGTTCCACAGATAACCCAGTATATAAACCTCAGAGGTCGCTGAATCAAACCATGTATCGAATGTTCTCTCCTCACCGCGAAATTCATCTCCACCGCACCCGGGGCATTTATCGATGGGAGGTTTCTCCCTCCAAGGCTGATAATATCTCCCAGGCTCAGGCACGTATATGTAATTGCAGTTTTTACAGTACCATAGCGGTATCTCCGTCCCATAGTATCTGCGCCTAGATATGACCCAGTCGATATCTACAGAGTTTATCCAGTCGAGGAGTATCTGCTTGCTCTCAGGGGCGAAGAACTTCATATGTTCGGCTAGGTTGAGCAGTTCATCCTTAAATTCCACCTGCTTTAAATAGAATTCCCTCATAGGTACGAACTCTATAGGGTTCTTTGATCTCCAGCAGATCGGCCTCCGCTGAAGAATCTTCTCTTGCTTAACCAGTAATCCCTGAGCTTTGAGATCCTCTATTATCTGCTTTCTGGCCTCCTCAATCTTCAATCCCCTATATTTGCCAGCGTTCTCATTCATGACGCCCCTCTCATCTATGGCGAAAATCGGCTTTACGTCAAGCTCCCTCAGAATTCTAACATCGCTGTAGTCCCCGAAGCTGCAGATCATAACCAGACCGGACCCAAAATCCGGCTTAGCGTAAGGATGCTGCATTATTTCAACTTCATACCCATATATTGGGACTATGGCATGTTTGCCTTCAAGGCGTCTATAGCGTTCATCATCAGGATTAAAGATGACTATCCGGCATGAACAGAGCAGCTCAGGCCTAGTGGTGGCTATTAATATGTCTTCGCCGGTTTCCCGAACCCTAAACTTTACATAGTTTAGGGTAGTTTCCTCCTCTTCATACTCAACCTCCGCATCGGAGATCGTTGTCCGGCAGACCGGGCAGTAGTTTGTAACCTTTTCATCCTCATAAATTAAGCCTCTCTTCCAGAATTCGATGAATGTTTCCTGGGTTAAGCGCCGATATTCCGAATCATCGGTTTCGTATCTGCCTCCAATTTTGTACTCAAGGTTCCATGAATTGCAGCTCAAGCCAAGCCGCTTAAATATTTCAAGCGATAGTTCCCCACTCTCTTTAAGCAGCAGCTTGCATTTCTCTATAAAATCTTCCCGTGGGGTTTCATGCATCATTATACCAAACGTTTTTTCAGTTTGAACCTCGATTGGAAGCCCATTTTTGTCCAATCCCATCGGGAAGAGAACGTTATGTTCCGTCATACGCTTGTATCTGGCAAAAATGTCCATCCAAACGTAGGTGTACGCTTGCCCTATATGTATTGGGGTGTTCACGTATGGCGGCGGGGTATCGATGCTAAAAACTTCTCTGTTAGAGGTCTCGTCGAACTTGTAGATTCCCTCCTCCTGCCACTTGCGGAATAATAAGATTTCCTTAGCCGGATCCCAAGTCTTATCCTTTATCCTTGGTTTAAAGAGGATGCTCTTTTCTTCACCCATAATTTCCCACCTCAACAAAAGGAGAGAACAGCGTTTTACATAGCGTTCTCTCATTACTGTAATGTTTTAACAGACTTAATGTACTTGGCAGTGATTCACCAGACTTTTTCCTCCGGAAGGAACAACGTATCTAATTATTCCGGGACTAAAATATAAAGGTAACCTTCGGTTAATGGGACGTGGCAACTTAAGGTTTTAGCCATGCATTTCTGACAATCTATCTTATCTCATGTTTATCCGCATATGCAATGCTTTCCACACTCGTTTAATTGATGCTGATAAAAGTTATCATATGTACACTCTTATTGTGACTTAGGTTTATATTTATATTCCCAGCATGTTTAGTTAGTGAATGAACTTGAGCAGTGTTAAAGTTTCACCCAACTCTACAGTTGAAATCGATAGGATTGAGGGAGACCTTTATGTTTATGAGAATAGCACTGTGAAGGCGAAAGATGGGAGGGAAATCGCGGTCACTGGAACAGTCCACTGCGAGGGCGACTGCACATTCGACTGCAGCATCTTCGCCTTCTTATTAAGAGGCAGAGATGGTGAGATAACTGTTTACGGAGACCTTATGATTGATAAATTGGTAAGGGTTGCCGATGGATCCCTCATTGTTGGGGGCAATCTGTCCGCCGTTGATGTTGAGGTCGATAAGGAACTCAATGTTAAGGGAAATCTAACCGTTGAGAAGGTTAACGTAGGCGGCAAATTAAAGATCGGTGGAGATGCTAAGGCAAGGGATATTGACGTTGGAGGCGCATTTGAAGCGTATGGGAAAGTTGAAGCTGAAAAGATTGATGTGGGCGGGGTGTTCCGTGGGAAAGGATTAGTTAAAGCAGACAGCGTCAACGTGGGCGGGTCATTCCACTCTGAGGCGGAAATATCGTTAAAGGTTCTAGACGTAGGCGGAACAGTTGAGATCTCTGGGGGGGGAGCGGATAAAATTGACGTTGGAGGCACACTTCGCTCAAATAGGCCCCTAACCTTTAATTTAATCGACGTAGGCGGAAGCGTAAGGTTAACCGGGCCATCTAAAGGCGGAAGAATTAGCGTCGGAGGCACGCTTAGAGTTGATGGTGACATAACCTTCAGCGAGATAGATGTAGGCGGAACAGTTAAGATACTGGGTAGCGCCGATGGCGCCGATATAGACGTAGGCGGCAAATTAGCTGTTAGCGGAAGTCTAATGTTGACAAGCAAATTAGATGTGGGCGGGCTCGCTGAAGTGGGTGAGAGGCTGAATGCCAAATCTATAGAGGTCGGCGGTTCCCTAAGAGCGCGCCGAATAGAGGCAATCGCATTTGTTGATGTAGGCGGCGAAATCATCACTGTTGAGGGGCTGAAGGCTGGTAGAGTTAAAATAGGCAGGAGGGGGAAGATACGCGGCGTAGTTGTAGCCGGGGAGGTGGGGCTTGAAGAGAGAGCGGAGGCTGAGGATATTTACGCGGATATCGTGTTCATGGAGAAGGAGTCTAGGGCAAGAAATGTTTATGGAAAAAGAATACGCTTGGAAAATGGCTGCAGAATAATGGGCGAACTCCAATATATGGAGGATCTGAAGGCTGAAGAAGGCGTCTACTTTGCGGTGGAACCTAAAAAGGTGGATAGGTTGCCGGCGGCCCCAATCTAAGAACCCCATCTTTTAACATGCTTGCCAATGTGACGAAGCTTGAAGAAAAGGACTAGATATGAAATTTACTCCGATGTTTTGGAGGCCGTGAGGAGAAAAGGGAAAATTTCGATAACAAAGTTATCTTACAGCGTGCAAATGCCAGTTGATAGGACAAAACATGTTGTTAATCTTTTAGTTTCAAAGGGCTTGCTGAAAGAAGAAAACATCGGCGACAAGAAAATTTACAGATTAACCGAGAGGGGCGGCGCCCTTCTAGAAGCCCTAAGAACAGTGAGAAAATTCATGAATTAGAAAAGGTGCGTACGCTAACCTGTTTCCTCCTTTATCTTCTCCTCCAGGCTTTTTATTTTTCCATGCTCAACTATTTGGATGCGCGTTGAAAGCTTAACCCTAAAGCCTAAACGTAGGAAAAGCCCATAAAGTTCCTCACCGCTGATTTTCTCCTTTATCTTTCCTTCCATTATGAGTTTAGCCAGAAGGTTTTCAATGTAATTCGCAACCTCTGGATACTGCGCTTTAGCAGCGTTAAGTACCTCCCAAGCTCTATCGACAAAGAATCTGTCTAGGATTTTCCGTTGATCCATCGCCCTAGTTTTCTCAGATTCATCCTTAGCCTTACTCTCAAGATGCTTCCTCATCTCCATAAGCTTTCTTTGCCTTATCAACTCAAGCTCCAGATCTGAGGTTTCAGACATTTCAGGTCACTGATTCCCACATCGGAATATAATATTTATTCAGCAGCCAATTATTAATGTTGCTCCGCCTTATACCTTAAAATTGCCGCTATACCCCCAAAAGATTTCATCAGCATCTGCCCCTCCTCAGTTTCCGGCGAGATGATCTCAACCCTGGAGCCGGCGGCCTCAGCAATCTCCGCAAGTTCGTCAATTAGATCTCTCTCTTCGGAAACCTCAAGCGAAGGCGTATTACACTTGGGGCATGGCTTTCCCACTAGCGACTGGGTGAAACCTAGAACCTCAGAAACCTTCATGTTTTCATGATACGTGTAGCCGCAGGATGAGCAGCTTATAGTGAGGCGGGTTGTTTCAAGAGCCTCTGAGAGTAGCAGCGTGTCAACTATGCCGAGCTCTAAAGCTCTTCTAACTTCCCTTTCGCCATAAGTCGCCAAACCAGTATCATGGCCAACTTCATAAAGGAACCTCTGAACTATCTGCCTCTCCTCAATATATCTTACATTTCTCATTATTTCAGGGGCTTTCTCAAGAACCTCCTTAACGCCCTGCTCGCCGGTATAAGCAGTATCAACAACGGCTATCACTTTCTCCCTAAGCCTATAATCCATATAGGCACCGTTCTCAAAATCATATTTTGTCGGCCCAGGCCCGCCGATAATTATCCCCTTTAAATCCTCTATTGGCAGGAAGATTTCATTCGCATATGAAGCCGCCCGCTTAAAGAAATCTTGAACTTGAGCCTCACGTATACGCTCAAACCTCCTTGCCGATTGCCCGCCAGCTCGATGTTTTCCAGGAATCCCGGAGGTTATTTCCTTAACTACTTCTAGGCGACGCCCCTTTATCGTTGCAAACGTCGCCTCACTTGAGTCAATTAAGATAACCCCGTATGTTTCCTTCTCCTTAATTAAATCCCTAAGATGCTCTATGTGGAACTTTGAGTCGCA
The DNA here is from genome assembly GCA_938091805.1 of uncultured archaeon. Lineage (GTDB taxonomy): Archaea > Thermoproteota > Bathyarchaeia > Bathyarchaeales > DTEX01 > DTEX01. The sequence goes on from CALKGV010000109.1 coordinate 10,572, forward strand.
CCTGTACAAGTAAATGTTTATTGGTTCAGGTGGAATAATAACGTATGTTTCCATTTTCTCGCTTCCAGGGCCGCCCCGCGGGATTGCTCCGCAGAAAATGACTAAGCCATTTTCCGGAACCTCCTTAAAGAGTTTCAGTCTTTGAATAACTCTCACGATGGCGTCTTGGACGTTTTTCCGCGTTGCGGCCGATTTAATGTTTGACGCTGTTCCCCACTCATCCTTAAGCATGGCGGTTATCTCGCTTATCTGCCTGCCGGGGGGAACATATAGCGATATAAGTTCTGTTCCTCTGCCCTCCTTGGAGGCCAGAGCATCAAGTATCTTCTTAAGCCTGAAAATCTCAAGTGATGTTCTTTTTACGCTCATTTCTTATACCTATCGATCATTTATCCGCCATATTAATTGGCATCATGGAGAAACTAAAATATTTAAGTCTCCTTAATTAGCGTTTAGTTTCACGAATCTTCTCCCTATGCCTCTCAGATCTTCCAGCTTCTCTTTTTATACTTGCTAGCAGAGCTGGCTGATTCAGCATCATGACAGCAAGCGAGTGTGAGCACTTCTTTTTAGTTGCGAAACCTGGGCAGTTACATGTGACTGAGCCGTCTATTTTACGGACAACAATGTATGTTCCATGCTCACCCACAACATTATATACGCCGTCACTAATCTGCTCGATCCTTCTCCCTTTAATAAGATTGTACGCTTTCTCAATCATGCGGTTTAGCGACAAAGGTTCTCCCTAAACACGCGGTTTATTATTTATGAACAAAATAAATAGCGTAAACCATCATATAAACGTGGTCTCCCGACACTTCTATAATTGGAAATTTAGGGCGCGGGAACCGTGAAATTTAACGATATGGATTTGGAATATGAAGTTAAACTTATGAGTACACTTTATATTCCGCCAAACATCATGCACCAACCATGCAATTATAAGGATGAGGATTGGATTTTTATCGCAATCTTTGTCCCCCCAATTAATCTAGATGAAATCCGAAAATGGAAAATAGAAACCTGCGAAGGCGCTCACGACCAATGAGGAAGATTCTTCATTGTAAGATTTATATAAGATTAAATGTTGAATGATTAGGAAAAGATATTAGAATTGTGGAGAAGGCTCATCATTTGTCTGGAGAAAAATCTAAACCTGACAGCCACAGGGCTGCTTATTTAGGTATTTTATCGCTGGGCATTGTAAGTCTGATGGGGGATATAGTTTATGAGGGCTCAAGAGGTATTATTCCAGACTACCTGACATTCCTAGGAGCTGCCTTAACATTAGTGAGCCTAGTTGGTGGACTAGGCGAGTTTTTGGGCTACGCTATGAGGCTTTTGGGCGGATATTTAGCTGATACGACGCGCGCCTATTGGGCCTTCATTTTCTTAGGCTATGGGCTGATAATTGCAATTCCACTTTTAGGACCGCTGCATTTACTAGGTTTAGGTATGACAATAGTTCTTGTGATGCTTGAAAGGATTGGAAAGGCCATAAGGTCGCCTTCGCGGGACACAGTGCTATCTATAATAAGCAAGGATGTTGGCGCTGGGAAAGCATTTGGGCTTCATGAGCTTTTAGATCAGACTGGCGCGATAATTGGTCCGGCCATGGTGGCCACTTTGATGCTAATAAGCGCTAATAATTATATATTAACCTTCACGTTTCTCTTTGTACCATTTTTCATTCTTCTGATCGTGCTAGCTTACACCTACAAGGGAATAGGCTCAAGAGTAGCGGTTATAGAAAAGCAAAGGGTTAAAGTAAAAAGCGCTCTTGGAAAAAATTTCTACATTTATACCCTCGCTGTTTTATTGAATACAATGGGGCTTATTCCATACATGATAATATTGGCTAAGGCCTCAAACATTTTACAGCCATATGGGGAGCAATGGATTGTACCCCTCATATACATGCTTATTCAGGGAATAGATGCTCCTGCCGCCTTAATCTTCGGGTACGTTTACGACAAGATTGGAATAAAAATTCTAGCAGCGCCATTTTTAATCTCCATCGTCCCCTCACTACTTACTTTTTCCAGCAATGAGCTATCATCCTTATGGGTTTCAGCCGTCTTCTTCGGCTTAGTTCTCGGAATGCAAGAGTCCATCTATCGGGCCGCTGTTTCAGACTTTACCCCCATCTCTTCAAGGGGGACCGCTTACGGCATCTTTAACACTATATACGGCGTCGGCTTTCTTGCCAGCGGCTCACTTTACGGATTATTAATAGCTTTAAATGTTCCATTCGCATTTTTGGCATGCTACGCTGTGGCAACGCAGATTTTAGCGGCTTTCCTCTTGCTGCGCAGCATTGCGGGGATTAAACCGTCTAATTAACATCGCACATCCAGATGCTTTCAGATTCAATTATATTTGTTTTCTTATTTAATTATTTTTTGTTCCTTATTGAAATACCATTAATTATATATGGCAGAATATGTATTATAAGAGCAACGAGATGAACAACATGAGGGGTTCAAATACTGAGAAACGTGGAAAAAGAGCCCGAGTTGAATTCGGAGCGATCTCCATCCCCATGCCCGTCCTTGAGGAAATCGATAAACTTATTAAAGAGTACGGCTACTGGCCAAGCCGATCCTCATTCGCCCGAGAAGCATGCATTGAGAAAATCGAGCGGGAACGTCTAAAAAGATTAAAGGGGAATAGCTGACAACTAGCCTTCTCCCCCACCTATATTTTTCTAAATATATATCCGCCGTTGAGGATGAAATATTATGCTTTTAATTTTTTATAAAGAATTCATAAACCTAATCTAGCCAAGATAAGTACTTAAATTTGATGGGAACTAGGGTTTAAAAAGTATATAGAGAACTTAATAATTAAACTTCAGAAGAGACTTGTTAAAAACACATAAGCTGGTAATAGCCGATGAGCAGCAAAAATAAAGCAATAACTCTCGGCTTCGTCTTCACCTTTTTCCTTGCCTTAGCCTACTTTGAAAACACCTTTTTCCTAGGATATTCGAGGAATATTTTTGCAAACCCGCCCCTCGCCGTTGCCGTGATTTTCATGCACAATATTATCGTGGTTTCGCTCATAATTATTGGAATGAGTTTCTATGTTGAGTTTGTCCCAGCGTTCCTTCCGAAGAGAAAGGTGGATTATTTTGTGCTTGATCATCCCCGCATCTTCGCAGCTATATTCACAGCGATGATTCTCGTGATAAGCATCTTAAGAATCTATCAATATATCTATGGACGTATTGTGATCGATGTGGTTGAAATGATCATGCTGGTCAGCCTGCCGCATGGGATTGTTGAGGCATACGGTATATACAAGGCCATATATGTAACCTTGGCGAAGAGCTTAACAAATAAGGTGTTAGCCGGAATTTGCCTGATTTTTCTCTTGGCAGCTATTCTTGAAGTGGGGTTCGTTCAGATCTTAAGATTTTTTGCAGTATAGGTGTAGGGAGCATGCTGCTTTGAAGATTTAATTGTTAATTGTTTCTTGTTATTTGGGATTTTCAGTTGTAACGGTGGCTTCATTCAGGCTTTTATCCGCCTTTATTTTTCTAATCGCTTCAATAATGCCATTTACCCATGCTTCAACAAGTTTTTCGCCCTTCTCTCTAGTTGCCTTAGTCGGATCCCCCACGTATCCCTCCGGGCAATATATAACCCAGTCGAGTGGCGTGATGATGGGGGTTCCCTCTAAAGGTTTAGGTTTTGTTTTAGCAATTTTAGCCCGTTCCATCCGGCATAGGCTTGGATATAAATACAGCATGAAGCTTGTTTCTATCTCGCAGGCATGACCAATTTCGCTTGTTTCTCTAATTTTAGGCAGAACTTCCCGTTCGAACGCCCAGGGTTCAGCCAGTATGTAGAGGGAGTAATCAGTTTTTCTCGTAAGTCTGCTGGTGGCGAAGAGCCTTAAAATATTTATGTTTCCCCCGTGGCCGTTTATTATCAAGATTTTCTTAAAACCGTTTCTAGAGATTTCTTCGCAGATGTTTTCAAAAAAGCTTAGGAGAACATCTTCCCTTATGTTTATGGCTCCTGGAAATTGACGCATGTCCGCCACATAGCTATAGAATAGCGGAGGGAGCACTATGCATGGCTCCTTTTCAGCAGCCCTTAACACAACCTCATAGACTACTAGTCCATCAGTTCCAAGGGGAAGATGAGGCCCATGTTTCTCCAGCGAGCCTATTGGAATGACCGCAACGATGTCACCCCTCTTGGCAAGGTCGGACAGTTCATCCGCTGTGAGCTCCTCCCATCTCATGCTGATCACTCCCATATTATTTCAAGCCTAGAAATCTAAGCGCGTTTTCACCCATTATTTTGTTGATGACATCCATTGAGGCACCTATAACCTGTCTTAAAATAGATTTGTCCCTTGCGATATGGAGCCTTCCATGCTCCAGTCCGCCGGCAACGCAATCTGTGCCGAAAAGCATATGATCCTCCGCTCCGTAGGCTATAAGTTTTTGAAGGGAATCTTTCCTATACATCAATGGGGTGCCAGGGGTTATATCTATAAACATTTGCATCCTCCTTTCGCTGCCCCCAATCTCTTCAAGGGCCGCTCTAAACCTGCCCCATAGAGCTAAGCATTCGTCAACCCAGGGCCAGCTTATATGCGCTAAGGCGAACCTTAGATTTGGAAAGCTTAGAAGAACCTCATAGTTTACTGGTCTGCAGAATCTTGATGAATCCTTAAAGCCGAACAGTATGCCGGAGTGAAAGATTACTGGAACGCCGAGAGCCTCGATTTTTTCATAGATTGGATACATAAACTCATCATATGGGTACCAGTGGTCTGGGATCATCTTGACGCCCCTAATCTCCCTTGATGAAACTGCCCACTCTAAAATTTGAGTGGCGTCTCTCAGTCTCGGCTCAAGCCAGACAAAACCTATGATTCTGTCCGGCGCCTCTCTCTGAAGCCTAGAGATGAACTCTACAGACTCTCTCTGCTTCTCAGATGTCACATCGGAATAACTGAACTCTAAATGCCTAGTTACGCCAGCGACGGTTTTAGGAATTATCCTATCGCTGGGAACCGAAACTGGGTAGGGTGAGAAGATCACCGCATTATCTATTCCAGCCTTATCCATCCCTTTAATAACGGCATTAACCGTTTCCGAACCCAAGCTATGAATATGGCAATCAACAATAGTCATTCGGATGCACCTAAAACTATATAGGCTATCATATGATAAAACTTTTGTAGGCTTTCACCCTAGAAACAGGACATTAATTTGACTAGGCGCAGAATACGCCAGAATAGTTTGAGAAAAGATAAAAATTATTAAAGGCTAAATAAACACAATCTTAAAGATATGGTGAGAAAAAAGGGACTTTGGACGGGCCGGTAGTCTAGCGCGGTTAGGACATCCCTAACTTAGGAACCTAAAGCAGCCCTTACGAGGCTGAGGTCGCCGGTTCAAGTCCGGCCCGGCCCACCA
>CALKGV010000110.1 GCA_938091805.1 uncultured archaeon
TAAAAAAGAGTCAAAAATACATATATGTGTAGATGAGTATTTTATGCTTCTAAGCATAGCTTTGGGTGCTGGAAATGAGCATGATTCGAAGCGTATAAATGAGCTATTGGATGGCTTAGAGAAGCCTCCAAAGGAGCTTTACGCTGACTCAGCATATGATACTGAAGCAATAAGATATAGGCTATCATCCATGGATGTGGAGGCAAACATACCCGTAAACCCCAGGAACGGTAGGAAGTCCATACAATACGACATCGAAACCTATAGGAGGATGAGGTCAGCCGTTGAGAGATTCTACGGGTGGCTCAAAAGCTTCAGAAGAATAATCGTAAGGTATGAAAGGCTGGCAGCAATATACAAAGCCCTAATAACAATAGCATGCACAACAATACACTTAAGATATGGAATTTAGAGATGAGTTCAATATTAAATCTGGCTTTCAATTCAAAAGCTGACGCAACTCCTACCCAGTTTTGGATGGTCTTCAGCAATTTAATAGCTTCAACGAGTTTTTCGTTAGCCAAAGCCCATTTTTCTTGCTTTCCATATAGTCCGCCAAGATTAAGAAGTGCCCAGCCTGCTCCTTGTCTGTAATCATAATCTGTACTCTGGTTGAAGGATAATAGGGCTTCTTTCAATAGTTTCTCTCCTTCTTTAAACCTACCCGCGGAACCATAGAAAACGCCAAGTCCAAGTTTAGCGCGGGCAATAATCAAAGGGTTCCTTGATTGTTCAGCATACTCCAAAGCTTGATTCATCAGCGTCTCGCCTGATTCTATTTTCCCAGTTTGTAACAAGATCCCTGCTTTCCTCATAAGCAAATAAGCAATAATCGCGTTCTTTTCGTTGGCTTCATGTCGGCTCGCTGGAGAGAAAGTACTCAATTCTCTCAGAAGGCGTTCGTAAGAATTGAGAGCCTTTTCCAACTTTCCTTTCATTTCCCATGCTAACTCTTCTTTCTCTACTTTTCTTCCCACATTTTTAAATCTAGATATTTCTTCATTTTTGCTGTTCTCCATGATTGGTTCCAATTTATCTATATGATTAAATTTAATTTAATCGTAGCTATAAAAGTCGGCATCATTTATTAGACCATAAAGCATATAAACGCGCGTGGGTCTTTAGTTTTCACATTCGGCATCTCTGAGGAATTTAATATTGGATGTATTGAAGTGGGCTCTCAGATTTTTAACCGCGGTAACTGTGATTGGTCCATTATGTCTAGCGTTTGCAATTTACCATGATAATTTATTGGCGCTTGTAATGCCTAAGTTTGATATCGCAGAAATTGAGATGCTGGATGCGGAATACATTAGATATAATATTACATCATCAAAGACTCTGTTTGTCACATTTAATTTTACAAACCCCTATAATGTAGCCTTGACCGTGAGGGAGTTCTCAGGGAGAACCTTCTGTTATGAGCATAAAGTTTTTCTCGGAAATTTCTCCCTCACCGAAGAATCAGTGATTCTTCCATCTAGGAAATCGGCAGCATTAACTTTACTCCTTAATTACACGGATGATGGTAAAAGGCATATTAAGGATTACCATTATGAAGAAGAATGCATATATGTGGACTTAGAGTTCAAGACGAATATTCAGGGCGTAATCTTCCAGGGAAATTATACCAATTTTGGACCAATACCATCTGTGGATGGATGATCGGATGCAGATTTTAAAAAAAATTAACCCAATAGGGATTGCGGGGAGCATGCTTCTACTCATCACCCTTTATCTATCTGTCTTCTACGGATGCTACTGGTGGGAAATGACCGTAGGTGAGGGCGCAGGGTTTTTAGGAGTCTCAGCCCTGAATTATGAAGTGAACATTTTAGGGACGCCTGTAAGGGCGGAAATATTATATTTTATAAACATGATTGCTCAGTTGCTTTTCGTTGAGAGCGCAATTACAATGTTCATATATTCCCTACTACCTAGCAGGGGATTCTCTGAAAACCTGATGAAGTTCGCTTATTTAAAGCCTATGATAACACTTTTATTCTTCATCATATCCCTGTTAATGCTACTTATACCTCTGCCAGCGACATTACTGAACAAAACCCTCCCAATAATAGGTGAAGAAATTATTTCAGTAAACATCATGAACATTTCATTAAACATTCCGCTTAGAGCAGGGTTCACGATCACCTTCTGGCTTACGGTTATAGCGTCCTTGCTCTGCGCCTTAGCACCTGTATATCATAAAGAGATGATATCTAAATTATTAAACAAAAAAAGAAACAGAACCAAATCCTCTTAGCTAAGCAGAAGATTGGCAAGCTGAAAAAAATAAGATGAATGAAGGAGAAATGTTGCTTTTCAATTGGCTATGGGAAAATTTTTGACGTTTGCTCGCCGCCAATGCCCCAATTGCTTTTAGGCACCTCGTGTATTATCACCTGCACATGTTCTGATTTAATCCCGATTTCCTCAAAGGCTTTAGTTACCCCTCTTATAATAGCGGCTTTCTGCTCTTCCGTTCTCCCAGCCCACATTTCAATTATTACGATAGGCATATCCATCACCAAAAGATTAATTCGTTCATTAATCATTAACGTCTATATATAAAAGCCTTAAAGGAGGATTTGCCAGTTTGAGATCATACCTTAATGAGGTTAACTTTGAAGATATAAAGCAAAGGTTTGAGGCCTTTTGGAATAGAGAGCCCTTAGATGCGCCGATCATCTATATTACAGCCCCGAGGCGGGGAAGGGGGAAAATTGATTTTCCAGCTCCTAGAAGCATGGAGGAGGCTTGGACAAACGTTGATTATGTTTTGAAAAAAGTTGAAATCTACTTTGAGAGCACAATATTTTTAGGTGATGCCATACCTTGGTATCTGCCAAATTTAGGACCTAACTCCTTCACCGCTTTCCTAGGGTCAGATCTAAAATTTATTTCTGAAGAAACATCATGGGCTGAACCCTTCGTTGAAAATCTGTCTAAGTATGAGCCTAATCTCAGAGAAGATAACAAATGGTGGATGATAATGAATAATATTCTCGATGCCATATGTGAGGTTGCTGAGGGAAACTTTCTGGTTGGAATACCCGACATACATTACGGTGGCGACTCTCTGGCCGCTGCAGCTGGGACCCAAAACCTAGTGAAAAGCCTATATAAAGAGCCTGGGGAAGTTAAAAAGATACTTAGGAAGCTTACTGAAATATGCATTAAGGTTTTTGAAAGCTACTACCAGAAGATTTCGCGAATACAGAGAGGCTCAATAACATGGATACCTGCATATTCAAGGGGAAAATACTTTGCGCTTCAAGATGATTTCTCAGGTTTAGTCTCGCCAAAAATGTTTGAGGAATTTTTTCTTGAGGAGCAAATCAGGCTGGCAAATTACCTAGATAACTCAATATTCCATCTTGACGGGCCGATGGCAATAGGCAACTTAGATCACCTATTAAGGATAGAGCGCCTTGACGGCATACAATGGGTTCCAGGGGCAGGTTCAAAACCCATGTCTGCGTGGATAGATCTATGTTCAAAAATACTTAATGCGGATAAATGCCTAGTAATCAACTGCGAGCCTGAAGAAGTTGAACTTCTGCTTTCAAAACTTAAACATAGGGGATTAATGCTCTGCATCTCAAGCAGAGACGAGAGAGAAGCGAGAAACATCCTAAAAATAGCTGAACATCATAGAAGAATATAATGAGTATTAACTACCTAGTTTACCTAGAAATAAAGTAAATTTTCCTTTTTTATGGAGCAGCTGGAAGACTTTGCGTCATGAAATAATTTTTTTGAAAGTCTCTTTTTCTGAACAAGGATGTTTCTTTCACCTGTTGTTTCAGAATTGATTTGTATGAAAGCCGATCTTTTTGCTCTTTCAAAATATCCGTATTCTTTTAATTCAGAATCAGTCGGCATTATGAAAACATTAAGATGCATGCGATCCCGCATGTAAAGCTCAATTGCTTTTTCATAAATCAACCCTCTAACTTTGCTCCAGAACGAGCTCTCCATAAAAAATCCCCTTCAACGATTCTGTTAATTTATGGGCAGCCTAGGATCTTTCGGGTTTCTCCGTAAATCACAGATTTTCGCCTTTTTATACCTGGGAATAAAGCGGATTTTCATGATGCTTTCTATGGAGCAACTGGAGGATTTTGCTAATTCCCATAGCGATCAATAGTAGCAGGATTATTGAAAAAATGCCTGAAGCTGAAAGCAACATTTTCACCCTCTATAAAACCCCAAGCTTTCTAAGGCTCTCGTATTGACGCAAATATTCCTTGCCTCTCTCTGTGGTTTTAATTATGGCGCGGTCCCTCGGATCCACCGCAATCAGCCCGCTTCTTTCAAGCCTTTTCAAATAATTATTTAAGAGCTTGAAGTTTATGTTTGCACCATAAACAATTCTTGTCTTCCTAGCCCCGTTTCTAGCAATGTGCAGTATGTCAGCTATAACTTCAACGCTGCTTCTTCTGGAATTTACACGCATAGTAACATTCTTACTTAACATTTTTACTTCACCTTGAAATGAATTATCAATGAGGGCAATTTAAACCTTTCTAGCCAAAAAAGGAAGAATAAAATGATAAAAAGGAAAAATGACTAAAATTTTCTAATTAATAGAAATGTGAGGTGATTTTTGCCATTTTTGGAAGAGAGATAAATTCTTTTATCCAAATATGGGAAAAACCCAGCGATGATTTTCCAAAACAGTGGAAAACTATAGATGAAATTCATAAGTTTTAAATATTTACAACGAATAAATAATTCTCTGATAGCTTCCGAATCAATAGAGAATCGTGATCTTCATGATTAGAAGAAGAAGATCCAGGCTTGAAGTTTACTTAGAGGTTTTACGTGTAATCGGCAAGGGAGAAAGCAAGCCGACGAGGATAATGTATAAAACCAACCTCTCCTGGATGCCTCTGCAGGAGATCCTAAACTTTCTGGTCTCCCAAAACCTCATAAAAGAAATTGAATCAAACAATAGAAAGGAATATTTTATAATGGAGAAGGGTAAAAGGATTCTTACATATTTTGAGGAGATCAGAAAAATATTACCCCAGGAAATTACGGAAGCCTACTACTGAGCGTCATAGAAAGAAACCAGTGCTATGCTTACTGCAACCATGTCAGCGCTGGGCTCACATTTTTTCATGCTCTCTCAACCCTAATTCTGTCCCCACTTCTAACCTTTCTAAATATTTTCGGGTCGCCAATTATCCTGCCGAACACGTTTACTGGATCAGCGGGCCTAATTTCACCCTCCCGGCTTATTGGAGTTGGCCCGAAGAATATGCAGAAGCCTCTTCCAGGGGGCCAGTAACCTATATCCCCCACCTCAACTGTCTCCTGAGGATTTTCCTCGCCAATCTCCACGGGTATTGTGAAGTATACCTCCTCACCCCACCTGTTCGCCCTAGACTCGAAGGGGAGTTTTTCCCAAATCGCTGAAGCTGTTTTCGGACTCTTATCTTCCAAGAGTTCAGCCTCGACAGCACCAATCCTATCGCTTTTAATCCTAATTTTTTTAGTCATATTGAAACGCCCCTAACATTTACAATACTTAATAACTGATCAAGGTAGGTTTAAATTTTTTCAGTCTGAACTTAATGGCTCATGCCATTTAAAAATATTTAAGACTGGACGTTTAAAATGAACTTAATGTGCAAGATAACTGTTATCGGCGCCGGAAACCTAGGCTCCTGCATAGCCTATGAGGTAGCTGATAGAGGTCTCGCTGAAGAAATTGTCCTCATAGATATTGTTAGGGATCTAGCTGAAGGAAACGCTGCGGATATCGGGCAATCCATCGCATTTAAAAATAACACGAATGTTTATGCCGGAGACTACGGTGATGCCGAGGGGTCGGACATTATTGTTGTGGCTGCGGGTAAGCCGAGAAGTCCAGGGATGAAGTCCAGACTGGAACTTCTGGAAGTAAATGGGAATATAATTAAGGATATCGCCCATAACTTAAAAAGTGTTGGCGGGGAGCCTATAATCATAACATTGACGAACCCGGTTGATGTCATGAACTATCTCATGTGGAAGTGTTCCGGGCTTCCTCGCGGCAAGGTTATGGGAAGCGCTGGCATGCTTGACTCAGCGAGGTTCAGATATGTTCTCAGCAGAAGATATTCTGTTCCAGTTTTAGATGTGGAGGCGTACATGATAGGTGAACATGGGGACTATCAGGTCCCGGTCTTCAGCAAAGTGAAAATAAGAGATAGAAAAATGGCATTTTCAGTGGAGGAGAAAAACGAGATTACTGAAGCTCTGAAGAAAGCAGCTTCAACCGTTATATCAAAGAAGGGTGCAACAGTATATGCGCCAGCTAACAACACAGCGAACATGATTGAAAAAATCCTTGATAACAGAAGAGAACTCTGCGTATGCTCAGCTATTCTGGAAGGCGAGTACGGTCTGAGAGATTTAAGCATCGGGGTTCCGGTAACAGTTGGCAGGAAGGGCATTGAGGAAATTCTAAAGTGGGATCTAAGCGAAGATGAAGAGAGAATGCTTTACTTGGGAGCTGAAAATATAAGGGAAGCAATAGAAATTATTCTTTAATCAGATTTGTACGCGGTTTCCCAAAGATAGTAAAAATAGCTTTTCGCAAACCTCACCAAGTCTAAATGGTTAGACCATATAATCAACGACGGCTTCAACTCGCCTAATATAAGCAGCAACAATTATGCCGCCCCCGAACATTCCGCTCTTAAACTTAACCTCACCCAGCCCGATTAACCCCGTAGAAGACTCGTCCAGGTCGCCGGATAACATTATCAGCAGTCTTACATCCAACCCGCTGAGGGCTCTTAGAGATGGCAAAAATGCGCTTACAATCGGTAGAGCGATTTTCGGCGCAACTATAAGAACCTCCACTTTTGCGTTGTTAAGCATCTCTTTTAGCTTAGCGATAGCATCCAGCTCACCGCGAAATATCCATATATCCGGTTTCTCCCTAATTTCCCGTTTCTCATAAATTGGCTGGAGCTCCAGCAGAATCAATTTATGCCAAGTCCTCATTTTATCCTCCATACGCAACCTGCTCTCTTCAATGCTTCTTTAGGAGACCTCGGGTAATAAAGCCTAGACCTATCCTCCTGGCTTTTTATCCAGCCCCTTCGCTCAAGAGAGTTCAAGGCCTCATAAACCTTTGAGTATGGTATGCTGGCTTCATCACTTAGCTGGCTTGCCGTTGATAAACCAGCTTTTAGAAGGTATAGATAAGCTCTCATTTCATATTCAGTTAGCCACCATATGAAAGGTTTAAAAAATTTCTTATATACCTTAAATTTAAACATTTAAAGTATACTCATAACAGTGGTGAATTATGAGAGAAATAAAGAAAACGAAGAGCATATGTCCAGAATGCTTAAGGGTTTTAGATGCGACAATATTTGAGGAGAACAATAAAGTATATATTAAAAAAGAGTGTCCGGAGCACGGTTTCTTTCAGGACGTCTACTGGTCTGATTATGCGCTTTATGAGCGGGCAAAGGCCTTTGATCAAATGGGCAGTGGACTTGAAAATCCAAGAACCGAAACCCAAAAAGGCTGCCCATATGACTGCGGCATATGCCCCCAGCATAAATCACATACGGTGCTAGCGATAATAGATGTGACAAACCGCTGTAACTTGCGCTGTCCAGTTTGTTTCGCAACTGCTGGAACAACCGGCTACGTCTATGAGCCAACTAAGGATGAGGTGAGGGAAATGCTCATAAAACTACGTAGCAACGAACCGGTTCCAGCCACAGCCCTACAGTTCTCCGGCGGCGAGCCGACGATCAGGGAGGATCTACCTGAACTTGTTAAGATGGCGAAGGAACTTGGCTTCAATCATGTTGAGGTTAACACAAACGGGCTGAGGATGGCTTCAGACCTGGAGTTTTGCAAGGCTCTTGAGAAGTCCGGGGTAAGTACGATTTATCTGCAATTTGACGGTGTAACACCTGAGGTGTACAAGTTCACCAGGGGCATCGACCTTCTTGAGGTGAAAAATAAGGTTATTGAGAACTGCAGAAAGGCTGGAATAGACAGCATAGTTCTTGTCTGCACGCTCATTAGGGGCGTCAATGACAGCCAGGTCGGAGATATAATTAGGTTTGCCATACGAAATTTTGATGTTGTTCGATGCGTAAACTTTCAACCTGTTTCGCTCTGCGGCAGAATACCTGTACAAGAACGCATGAAAATGCGCATAACCATACCGGATTGGATGAAGCTCGTGGAAGAGCAGACTGAGGGGCAAATAAAGGTTTCAGACTTCTATCCGGTGCCCACAGTTGTTCCAATTTCTCGGGTGGTCGGGGCATTAAAAAATAAGCGTTATGTTGAGTTTACAGCTCATCCCCACTGCGGCATGGCAACATACATATTTGTGGAGGATGGGAAAATGGTGCCGATAACTAAATATGCGGATGTTGACAAGTTCATGGAGTCCATGATGAAAACATATGAAGAAAAGATGAAGGGGCATGATACTAAGGCGAAAATGATCTTTATAGGGGCATTACGCCACATTAAGTTCAGCATGCTTAGAAAATACATATGGCCGATTCTGAGAACTGGAAGCTACGATGCTCTTGGAGACTTGCATAGGAAAATGCTTATGATATCTGCAATGCATTTCATGGACCCATACAATTTCGACTTGGAGAGAGTGCAACGCTGCATTATTCATTATGCTACACCGGACGGTAGAATAATCCCGTTCTGCACTATGAACTCGATACATAGGCCGATTATTGAGGGCTCGCTCGGCATACCAGTTGAGGAGTGGCGGGCAAAGCATAAAGTTGATGTAAGCGCTGTTGCATAAAGAGGACATGGCAACTTAAGGTTTTAGCCTTGCATTTCTGACGATCTATCTTATGTTTGGCATCAGGGATGTTGTTGAGCGCTTTCATCTATTTGAGAGGAATAGGTCTCCCTTTTGGGCGTAAGGTTCTTGGACTAGCATTCTATGTTCAATTGTCAAGAGTATTCTTCAACAACATAACAGTAAACCTAAGATATAATGAAAGCGTGAGATTGAGGAGGAGCGTAGAATGCTGGAACCTAATCTGCGACATGTTCACATACTACTACAATCACCTAAGGAGGTGAACCTTAAGTTGCCACGTCCCATAAAGAAATAGAGAAACTTATAAATCTGGGATTACTTCCATTTTTCTTTAACAAATAATGATGTTTGGAGGGGAAACCATGGGTGGAAAGAAGAAGCTAACAATTTCGCAGGCTGAAAAAGCGCAGTTTAGGGAGTCCCAAAAAGAGGAGGGGAAGAAGTCTAAGTCTTCATCACAGGCTGAGAAGAAAATCGCAGGGGTGCTTCCGCCTAATCCTAAAGATGAGAAGATAATAAAGGAGATACAGAGAATGAAGGTTTTAACGCCGTACACTATAGCTTCACGTTTTAATCTGCGCCTAAGCGTTGCTAGAGACTTCCTTGAGGGCCTCTGCAAGCATGGTGTAATAGCCCGTGTTTCAAGCGGTGTAAACACGGAAATCTACAAACCATTATGAGACAGCCGTCTTAGAGCCTTTCAAGCTTCATTTTTACACCATTTCTTACTTTACTAAATATTTCCATGTTTTCCGTAATTTGCCCAATTAGATTCACTGGAGTATAAGGGCGCATATCCTCTAAAAATATGCAGATTGCCCGCCCAAAAGGCCAGTATGCTAAATCCCCCTTCTTAACCATCTCCCTAGGTTTCTCGTCGCCAATCCTTAATGGGATCTCAAAGTAAACCTTGCTTTTCCATAGAACAGCCCTTCCCTCTACCGGCAGCATTCTAACTATTGTATCAACGGTTCTCGGAGAAAGGAAGCGGATTAGAAAACCCCTTGACTCACCTAGATCTTCAATGGAAATTTTCACAGGTATCCTAGATACGCTCATCCAAATCTCCAACGTAACTTTTTCCTAGAGTTAACGCTTGGAAAGGAACTTAAACCATTAAGGCCCCAGGAGAGGCTCTGAATCTTGAGTTCAGCGTTTTCCGCTTCGACGCCCCAAGCGATCCTCACTTCACAACTTAAAAATGAGAATTCTGAGCATATCTAAAAATCTTTCGTTTTTCCAAGTACTGCCATTTTTAATGGTGAAAAGTGGGATCCCCTCCCCTTGCATGTCTAGATATCAGATCTTTGGAGATAGAGATGATGTTTAAGGCGATCATACCGCCTATTAGAACTCTGCTGAAAATGCGGCGTTTATATTAGCGCGGCTGTAGATCGCGGCCCGCTCAAGTTTCCAGACTATACTTATACGCTTAATGTTCGATCCAGTTCGCCCTTAACCTGATATGTACCCATTTGATGATGACAACTACCAAGATGGATCACTCAGAATAAATTCGCTCACGAGGAGTGGATAAATATTTTGCGCAATTATGTCATGACTGCGGTTGGACATTATAAGGCAAGAATGCTGACATACTATAATATCGTTCAATCTCTAACCGACGTTTAACTAAAAAGTAACATTAAACAGGCAGAGTGCCTGAAAACACTTAGATTCTAGGGAAACATATTTAACTCAAGATTTTATAAAATACTCCTAAAACTATTTGATGTGAATTAAAATGTATGAAGAAATAGGCGCGATGGCGAAAAATCTGGAGAGGCAAAGAGATCAACTACTTAAGGATCTAAAGAAGCTAGATGAAGACTACAAAAAGGGAAAAGTAGATGAGAATGTATATAAGGCGAAGAGACATGATATTGAGAGGGCAATAGTTGAAGTAATGGACAGACTTGCACAAATGCGCTTCCTAATGGGCGAAACATAAACAAAATCCAATGAACGTGTAATA
>CALKGV010000111.1 GCA_938091805.1 uncultured archaeon
ATCAACATCTACGGCTGAGAAAACATAGTATTCTAGTCCGTTAGCCTTAACGCATGTCTCATCAACAGCTATTCCTCTCAAACAGGTGAAAGCGCTCAACAGCATCCCTAACACCAAACATAAGATAGATGAGCAGAAATGTAAGGCTAAAACCTTAAGTTGCCACGTCCGCGATTTATCGAAATGCTTATATTTATGTTTATAACGGAGTTATTTTGGTGCTTGAATATGGGTGTTCGCCTTTGCTAAATCGATAAGCGTTCTATCTAAAGCATCTTGGCGTAAAAATTTTTTGTTAAGTGGCATAGATTCTCCAATCGCATGTCATTTATTCCTGAAGATTTCGGTTGGAGGTGCTAATGGTTGAGTGGGGGCAATACTTTTTCCAGCAAACGCCTATTCGAGCGATTCGCTGATGATTTAGCGCAGCTTAAAAGATTGAGTCCATATCCCATTAGGGAGATTAAAGGGTTCGCCGAGGAAAGAAACATTACTATCTTTGTTAAGCTCGAGCATGACAATTGTAACCATATCGATCCGGTTAAGTCGATAAAGCGGAAGCCAGCTGCCCTAATGGGCACCTTTGTATACGAATTTAATCCGCAGAAGATTGTTTGGGTTTCCGCCTCCTCAGGGAACTTCGCCATAGAACTTGGCGTTTTAGCGATTGAAATGGACCGGAAAATATTTGCTGTTTTGCCGCCTAGAACGCCTAATCAAAGGATTAAAACTTTGAGGAGTTTGGGTGTAAATGTTGTTAAAGTCTCTGAAGAGGAGTATGATCTCTGTCCAAGGGAGTTCACCGTTTTCATGGTTAGAGCGCTGGCGAACAGATACGATTATGTTGTGAACATAGATCAATATAATAGCGTCTTAAATCCGTCATCACATATGCTTTTTACAGCCAGAGAGATAGATGAGAGTATTGGAGGGGATTTGACCCACATCTTCATTCCACTTGGCAGCACCGGAACCTTCGCTGGAATCTACGAGTATTTCTCGAGGCTCCATCCAAAGGTTAAGATTATTGGCGTTCAACCAACCAGAATACATAGCATACCAGGCGTCCATAATGTTATTGGTGAGTGCAAGTGGAGCCCAGAAATATTTGGGCTCTCAGATATGAAAATGATTAAGGTGATGACAATAGATGATAGGTCGG
The DNA here is from genome assembly GCA_938091805.1 of uncultured archaeon. Lineage (GTDB taxonomy): Archaea > Thermoproteota > Bathyarchaeia > Bathyarchaeales > DTEX01 > DTEX01. The sequence continues at coordinate 1,163 of CALKGV010000111.1, forward strand.
CTTACGAAGCGCTTATGGAGCTGGAGATTAAATATGGGATTCATGGTGGTCCATCAACTGGGATGGTCTTTGCGGCGGTAAAGAGGGAAATCGAAGCTGGCAATATCAGTGGTGGAAGCAATATTCTCATGATGTCAGCCGATAGCTCTTGGGATTATAGGGAATGGAACATGCAGATTTTAATGGATCTAAAGAGTTATTTGGGGGATGATGTAAAAGAGTATTTGGATAAATATGTTAGGGTTTTAGAGGGTAGAGAAAGCGTCGAAGCCAGAGTGATGAAGGTTAAGAGCATATATAAACCTAAGATTGAAGGTGAAGTCTACTGCCTGGAGGAGTTTGAGGAAATGCTAGCGAGAATGTAGAGCCCCAAAATTTGCGGGAAAAATTAATAAGTTAAATCAGGGAAGACCACGGTGAGTGGAGCTGAATGTTTAAGCGGTGTCCTGGAGTAAGAAATCTAATAGAGCCACAGATAATATTTAGGAAATGTCCGTTCTGCGGTGAGGAAATGGAATTCTTTGAGTATGAGACGCATCTTGAATGTCCAAGATGTGGTAAAATAGTTTATCGTGAACCTACGGAAACCTGCCTATCGTGGTGCGACTATGCGGATAGGTGCATTGCTGACCTGGAGAATAGGGGCGTCATCAGCAGGCTTAGGGCTGAAGAGCTAAGAAAATTTGTTGGAAAAAGGAGGTAATAGAGTGATGGGTTTTCAATGGCCTGTTAAAATCCTGCTTGTTCATCCCCAAGCATCATTCTTGATGCGTAATAAGATGACTATAGCTGCGGACTGCGCGGTTCTCTTAAGCGAGAAGCTCGGCGAACTGTTTAGGAACGGTAATTCCGTTATAATCGGCTGCCCTCTTCTTGAAGACCCCTATAGGCTAGCAAGTAAAATCGCGCTAGTTATGAAGGAGACTACAGCAAAGGAAATTGAGGTCTATACTATGGAGGTTCCATGCTGTCATGCAATACACATGATGGTTTCGAAGGCCATTAGAGAGTCCGGGAAACCCATGAATTCTAAACATTACATTGTGAGGGTAGTATCCCGGAAAGCCGAGCCCTATAAACCGGGCGTGATCGATGAGTCGATGATGATGGCTGAAAGGGAAGCGCATGGACATAACCGCTAAGCATTACTGCAGAAGTCATCTCTAGCTACCAAAATCTCTTCTGCAACAAACATACAAAAGACAAGCATGGAGGAAAAAGGCTTAAATGATTTTTATGAATAAAGTAATTTTGGTGAATGTATGGTCCGAAGTGTAAGGCTCATTGTAACAGTTGACCAGGAAAGATGCGCTGGATGCGGCAACTGTATTAAGGCCTGCTTAACTGGAGCGCTTCAGCTAATAAATGGGAAGGCAAAGCTTTTTGACGAAAGACGCTGCGATGGATTTGGATCATGCATAGCTGTATGTCCAAATAACGCTATACGCCTGGAACTACGTGAGGCAGAAAGATTCAACTGGTCAGTAGTTAACGAGATAACGTTTGAGAGTCTCATGAAGAAGTTGTCCATGACAAGCGCACCCTTAAAATGACCCCATATTCAGCAGGTTGATATTATCACCTTTAGCTCCTAAAGGAAGGGATGAAGAATGCGCGCACATGATTTAACGGAACGGTCGGTTGAAGAAGTTAGGGCTGATTCCTTACCTGTTGAGTTAAGATATTGGCCGATAAGGAGATATTTGGACATTTATAGGAAATCGCTAGATGATATTGAGGAGTTTTGGGAACAGGAAGCCAGGAAGCTTGAATGGTTTAGAACATGGGATAAAGTTCTCGAATGGGACCCGCCCTTCGCGAAGTGGTTTCCAGGAGGCTTGATAAACGCTTCATACCTTTGTGTTGATAGACACTTGAAAACTTGGAGAAGAAATAAGGTGGCCATCTACTGGGAGGGGGAAGGCGGCGAAGAGAGAACCCTAAGCTACTCGCAGCTTTATAGGGAAGTAAACCGCTTGGCGTCGGCGCTCAAAAAAATAGGCATTAGAGACGGAGACAGAATAGCCCTTTATCTGCCAATGATTCCTGAATTGCCTATCGCCATGTTAGCCTCTGCAAGAATAGGGGCTATACATACCGTAATCTTTTCTGGGTTCAGTTCGATGGCATTAGCGGATAGAATTAATGATGTAGAAGCGAAGGTGCTTATCACGGCTGATGGAGGTTACAGAAGGGGAAAAACCATTAAATTGAAGGAGATAGCGGACTTAGCTCTGGAAAACGCTCCCTCGATCGAGAAAGTTATAGTGGTTAAGCGAACAGGTCAAGAAGTTAAAATGGAAGAAGGTAGAGACCTTTGGTACCATGAACTTGTGAAGGATATTCAAGAAAGCGTAGATCCGATGCCGGTGGAAAGCACCCATCCGCTCTACATCCTTTATACTTCTGGCACGACAGGCAAGCCTAAAGGCATAGTTCATAGTACCGGAGGATATTTAGTCTTCATAAATTCGATGTATCAATGGGTTTTCGACATAAGAGAAGATAGCGTATACTGGTGCACCGCTGATGTGGGCTGGGTTACCGGACATAGTTCTATTGTTTATGCGCCACTGATGCACGGTGCATCAATAGTTGTTTACGAGGGCGCTCCAGACTACCCAAAGCCGGACAGGTGGTGGGAAATAATCGAAAAATACAAAGTAACAATCTTCTATACATCACCTACAGCCATACGAATGTTTATGAGATATGGCGAAGAATGGCCCAAAAAACACGATTTAAGCAGCCTAACAATACTTGGAAGCGTTGGAGAACCAATAAACCCAGAGGCATGGCTATGGTATTTTAAACACATAGGAGGGGAACGCTGTCCGATAGTAGATACATGGTGGCAAACTGAAACGGGAGGAGTAATGATATCTCCAGCACCAGGCATAGGGTTAGTGCCTCTAAAACCTGGATCAGCAACCTTCCCACTTCCAGGTATCGACGCTGATGTGGTTGACGATAATGGCAAGCCTGCGCCTCCTGGTGTAAGAGGCTACCTAGTCATAAAGAAGCCATGGCCTGGCATGCTTATGACTCTATATAAAGATCCGGAGCGATATAAGCAAACATACTGGTCTAGGTTTCCAGGAGTGTATTATACTGGCGACTACTGTATAAAAGATGAGGATGGGTATTTCTGGCTTCTTGGAAGGGCTGACGAGGTTTTGAAGGTTGCAGGGCACAGAATGGGAACAATGGAATTGGAAAGCGCAGCCATTTCTCACCTTGCAGTAGCAGAGGCAGCTGTAATCGGTAAGCCCCATGAAATTAAAGGTGAGAGCATTGTTATTTTTGCGATTTTAAAGCAGGGTTATGCACCAAGCGAGGATCTTCGTGAGGAACTGAGAGAGCATATGAGGAAAACCATAGGGCCAATCGCTATACCGGATGAAATATATTTCGTTTCGAAGTTGCCGAAGACGAGAAGCGGTAAAATTATGCGCAGGGTCCTGAAGGCTGTAGTTTCCGACGCGCCCGTAGGGGACGTAACTACCTTAGAAGATGAGGCTTCAGTAGAAGAAGTTAAACAAGTTTACGAAGAGTTTAAAAAAATTATTGGACATATGCAGAACTCATCTCGAAACTAGACTAAAATAGATTTTATTTGATTGTTAAGGGGCATCTTTCTACTGTGCATCTGCCCTTAATTTTCTTGCATAATCCGCCTTTCTCGAAGTGACATGCATGCCTCAACCTCTGAAATGTTAGGCTTACTATGCCTGAGGATTCCGCAGCCTCTGGCGGACGCTTGGAGAGGCGGTAAAGCATGGTTGGTTTACCTCGACCGCGCTTCAAACCCTCCTTAGAAACGATGCCGGCCTCAACTAGATGCTTTAGATGGCTGCGGACTGTTTGACATGCGAAGCCAGACCTATCTATGAGCTGGCCTAGGCTTAAACTCCTCCTTACCAAGCAAAGCCGCCAGAGACCTACAAACCCGATCCACGATCACCAGAAACATTTTAGTCTATTTAAATCTAGTTTTGAGATGGGTTCATAGTTATTATAGTGAGTTTGAGTCTTCACTCTAACATGCTAAAAACAGGTTAATTATGTGCGTGAAAGCTGAAAGAGCTGGAAAACATATCAGCCTTGCTACAAGCTTATTTAGCTGTCGAAGTGTCTTAGCTTTCATTGCAGATGGTTGATCTGCAAACTAAAACAAGAAGTTTATCCTAAAGCTATTGGAAAGGCTTTCAAAGCATTTGACAGTAAAATTATTTTTCTGTTAGTGAAGGGTTCTTTCAGGATGCCTTTTTAATGGAGCTGCGTTTTTCGCTTTCATTAAATGTTGAAAATGTTCCACTTATATGGCCAGTTAAGACTGTGAAAATTTCTAGATTCAAAGACTTATTTTTTGCTTTGTGGCTTAATTTAAGTTTTTCTTGTGTGATTTTTGGTTTATTGGGCTGGAGGGCTGTTGATGAGAGGCTTATTAGGCGTGGTGAGCTTCTTCTCAGCCTGGACTTTCTTGAAAGCTATGAATGTGAGCTTATGGCTTTGAATTGTGGTAAGGTTGGCCGCCCCTTCAAGCTTACCGGTAGATACGTAGAGTTCCTCGCGGTTGTGCGCTATCTTTTCTCCATTAGCGAGGTGGTTATGGATGGAGCTTACGATAATTCTGAAGCCTACAAGCTTCTTAGAGGGATGTAAAAGCAGTCATAAAGCCTAGGCGTAACGCCAGAGCTGATAGAGGTCCCCTGGAAAGGCGTAGAGCTGTAAGGCTTATCAGGAGGCTGGGCTATGAGGGGTGGGCGAGGGCGGTTGGCTACGGTAGACGCTGGGCTGCTGAAACAGCGTTCTCAACATTCAAACGCCAGTACGGAGAACACTGCATGGCTAAAAACATGGAGAGCATAGAGAGGGAGCTAGCGGCTAAAGCATACATATATAACATACTATAAACCTATAAGGCAATAGGCAAAAAGAAAACCATGAAACCAGAGAAGAGCTCCAGACAATAAAGAATTAAGCCACAAAGCTTAATTTTTCATATCATTTTTAATTTCTTTTCACTTGAAATACTAAAGCTTAGGAAGGTTTATGAAAGACGGGAATGAGGTGAACATGGATTGCTAACTGATCGATGTCTCAGCTCGTTAAAACTGCTGCTCTTTGCGCTCTTTTGGCAAGAGCCTCCATTAGTTTTTCTTCCTCTAGGGCATGCTTTTCTTCTTGTGTGAACTCCTTAGGAAGCCAATCTGGCTTAGATCTATTTACGTAGTAGGCTCTTATAGCCCTCCTAAGCGATCCGACTGCAAGCACACCGCAATGATATTTAACGGATGGCAGCCCGCCAAGCTCACTGGACACGTCTCTCCATGAAATCTTCCAAGCATCTTGCAGGGTTTTTTCCTTAATCATTTCAGTTAGTATACTTGCTGCGGCTATATTTGCAGCGCAGCCATAGCTTTCAAACTTCGCATCAACAATTTTTTCAGTTAATTCATCAATTTTCAAGTATATTGCTATCATGTCTCCGCATGCTAGGCTGCCGGCAAGAGCTTCAGCGTTAGCATCCTCTATTCTGCCAAGGTTCTTCGGGTTTCTAAATAGTTCAAGAACCTTCTTTCCATATGTTAGAGGCACTCGGCTCGACAAATTTATATCACCTCCCTTAGGGGTTTAATCGGACTTAATGATCTAATTCTTCTAACAGCGCTAGGCAAAATGTCTAAAACATACTCTATGTCTGATGTTGTATGGAACGGCGAGACCTTCATCAGCAAGCTTCCATGCGCCTCCTCGTATTTTCGCCCAATAGCTAAGAGCACATGGCTAGGCTCTAAGACGCGACTTGTGCAGGCGCTTCCACTAGAAACGTAAATACCTTTCATGCTCAACTCAACCGTTAAAGCTTCTCCCTCACAATAAAGGAAGCTAATATTCACGTTGTCCGGAGCGCGCTTATAGCCAAAAGGACCGTTTAATAAAGTATGATTAATACTGTTTAAAATGCCACTAACCAAGCGTTCTCTAAGATCAGTCATCTTTAACACGTTCTCTCTAAGATTTCTACGCATAATCTCAACAGCCTTAGAGAAGCCGATTATGCCGGGTATGTTCTCAATGCCTGGCCAGAGCTTTTGTGTGCTAAGTTGCCCATGGACGATTGGTTCAAGATTAATTCCCTCCCTAACATATAATGCACCCGCGCCTTTAGGTCCGTATACTTTATGGCTGCTGAAGGATGCCAGATCAACATCAAGTTTCTTCATGTCCAGCGGGATTCTTCCAAGAGCATCGCAGGCATCCGTGTGAATCAGAATTCCTTCGTCTTTATCTCTGACAATATCCCTTATGGCTTTCATGTCTTGTATGGTGCCTATCTCGTGGTTTACAGCTGACACACTCACTATTAAGGTCTCCTCGTCAACATGCTCGGATAAGAAGTCTAAGTTTACGAAGCCCTCTCCATCAACAGGTGCCTTTATAACCTTGAACCCATATTTTTCAAGTCTCTCAGCTGGAAAAATTACGCTTAAATGCTCTATACTTGACACTATAATCTTCCTTCTCTTTGATGAGAGATTAGCCGAGCCTATTATAGCTAAGTTGTTGGCTTCAGTTCCGCCATGGGTGTAAACTATTTCTTCTGGGCTGCAATTGATCGCCAAAGCGATATTTGCAGTGGCTTCATAAAGAGACTGGTAGCTCATCCAGCCCATTAAATGGGTTATAGATGGGTGTCCTTTACCACTTAACCTATAGGCGTTATCCATAGCTTTTAGGGCTTCCGGGATTATTAAGCCGGAGTTCTCATGATCTAAATAAACTTCTCTCTTTGGCAAACCATGCGACTTAATTAACTCATCTATCGGTTTTGATAGGTCACTATATGTCAACCCAAAACCTCCAAGTATATCCGATACGTTTCATCCACCTTTTCAACATTCAGAACCTTATGACCCACATTTGAAGCCCACTCCCTAATATCTTGAGGGGCACCTGGATCAGTTGCTAGGAGCATAATTATCTGACCTGGACTGGCCTTCATAACTGCTTCAGCTAATGCTAAAAGCGGGCCTGGGCAAGACTTATATCGCGCATCAACAACCATATTGACCTTCAAAAGTTACCACCTATATTAGGATATGAAGAGATTAATATCTGAATCTTTCGCTTTACTTAAAAAGGACGCTGCGCCAACAATTTCATCAACATATTCTACTAAGTCTTCAGTCTTCACGCTGAGAAAACTCATCGTTGTGGAGCAAGCGTAAACCTTCAATCTTCCAGTCTTCTTTCCCTGCTCCAATATTTCTAGCCAGCTTGGCATAGCTCCAGAGCTAACAGCCCCTCTTAAATTATCTTCATAAATTTTATAATCCGAACTAACCTCCTTTGGTTCATAATCCTTTTTTAGGGCTAAGAGTCCCCAGAATGTAAAGAACATCTCTGATTCCCAGCCCATAACTGCTGCTGTTGTGGCCAGCGTCGCCGCCGGAAATAGCTTATCCAATTTTTCTGAGGCCACTATTATGGATATTTTTGGCATTCCATCACCAAATATAATTGTATAACGGCGTTATATAAATGTATCCCCTCGCCCATAAGTTACTTCAAACGCTACTTTCTCTAAAATGCTCAATTTTCATTTATAGATTAATCTGTAGAATCGTTTTTGCTTATATTTGTCGGCGTAGCCAACCCTGAAACCACTTCTTCATGCATTCCTCAGAGCAGAAGAGGTAGGGCTTATTTACACAACAGGTTTTTCTAATTATGGGCTTTCCCCGAATTAGTTTGCCGCAGACTTGACACCGCAAAATTGTCACCGAAATAAATTTAGGATTATAACGGACTTATAAAAATTTCGAATATTCTTATTAGGAATATTTTAAGCATAAAATATAAATACTAGTTATATTTAATACTTTATAACTCCGTTATTGGGGTGGTGGCGCTCGAGAAAAAAGTACACGTAAAGATGCTTAAATGTAGAGAGTGCGGAAAAGAGTATCCGCCAACAAAAATTCATGCATGTGAAGATTGCTTTGGACCATTAGAAGTCGTATATGACCTAGACTCTATAAAAGTTAATAAGCATGTTATTGAGGGGCGGGGCGAAACCCTATGGCGTTACCGCGAACTTCTGCCAATCGAGGACGAGGCGAAAATTGTTGATTTAGGAGCTGGCTTCACACCGCTCCAAGAGTGTAGACGCCTAGCAGAAGCCTTGGGGATAAGAAGACTCTACATAAAGAATGATACTGTTAATCCAACTGGATCTTTTAAGGATAGACCAGCTACTGTTGCCGTCTCAAAGTCCTTTGAGTTCAAGTTTAGGGCTGTTGGATGCGCTTCAACTGGAAATTTGGCCGCGGCTACTGCTGCACATGCTGCTAGGGCTGGGCTGCCATGCTATGTTTTCATCCCATCTAATACTGAGAGGAGCAAGGTTTTGCAGGCAGCTACTTATGGGGCTAAGATAATTGCTGTTAAAGGGACATATGATGATGCTAACAGGCTTGCTGCCCAAACCGCTTACGAGTATAACTGGGCGATAGTGAACATAAATGTGCGCCCATACTATGTTGAGGGTTCCAAAACAATAGTTTTCGAGATCTGCGAGCAGCTCGGGTGGAGAGCCCCGGAGAACATCATAATACCGGTGGGAAGCGGAGCGCTGCTTTGCGCCATATGGAGAGGGCTAAAACAATTTAGAGATCTTGGGTTACTCAGCGATCTGAAAACAAGGCTGATCGGAGCGCAGCCGGAGGGCTGCTCACCTATAGTTAAAGCCTTCAAGTCTAACTCGGAGGATATCCTCCCAGTTGAGAAGCCAAAAACAATCGCTAAGAGCCTAGCTATAGGCGACCCAGGTGATGGAATCTATGCTTTAAGGGCGATTAGAGAGTCTGGGGGATTAGCAGAATATGCGTCTGATGAGGAGATAATTAAGGGGATTAATCTTTTGGCGAAAACTGAAGGGGTCTTCGCTGAACCAGCTGGCGGGGTTACAATAGCCGTTCTGAAAAAGCTTATTGAATCAGGCGACATAGCCAGAGATGATGAGATTGTCTGCTGCGTCACTGGCAGCGGCTTCAAATCGCTGGATATTTTTTCAATCGATACTATGAGCGTAATAGAGGTGGAGCCTAATTTCAGCAGCCTTGAGGATCTGATAGGTTCAGGAGGCGTTATGGAACATGGCTAGGGTGAAAATAAGGTTGTTTGGCGGATTAGCGAAGGTCGCTGGTGAGAAAACGGTTTATGTTAACGCATCAACGCTTAAAGAAGCCATCAGTAAGATTGCCGCCAAATATGGAGAGGAGATTAGAAATAGAATTTTAGATGAGAAGGGAAATCTGAGAAGGTTTGTCAACATATATGTGAATGGTAAAGATGCGCGATTCACAGGCGCCCTGGAAACCAAATTGAATGAAAACTGTGAGGTCTCAATTGTTCCGGCGGTTGGAGGCGGATAATACGGTTAACTTAATCCTCATTGGATTTGGGAATGTAGGTCAGGGGCTAGCTGAAATCCTCAGACTGCGCGGTCCAGCGCTCAAAGAGAAACACGGGTTAGATTTAAGAGTTATCGCGATAGTTGATCGTGCTGGAGCTGCGGTCTCAAAAGTTGGGTTAGATTTAACTAGGGCTCTAGAGGTTAAAAGGCTTCTTGGCTCAGTTTCCGCCATAAAAACTGTAGGTAAGCCAGGGCTCTCGGCTGTAGAGGTGATTGAGGATCTGGATGGAGATATAGTTGTAGAGGTTACATCGAATAACCTTAAGAATGGTGAGCCGGGGCTAACGCATATTAAAAGGGCTTTAGCATCCGGCAAACATGTAGTTACAACCAATAAGGGTCCACTTACCCTAGCTCTTCCGCAGCTTCTCGATTTTGCGCAAAGGAGACATGCGGATTTAAGATTTAGTGGGGCTGTAGGTGGAGCTATGCCGATTCTAGACTTCGCGAAAGAACTTCTCTATGGAGATGAAATACTGTCTATTAGAGGGGTGTTAAATGGCACAACAAACTATATTCTTTGGAGCATGTCTGAAAGGCATCTAACAATGGAACAGGCAATCGCTGAGGCACGAAAGCTAGGCTACGCTGAGGAGAACATTTCCTATGACATTGATGGTCTCGATACAGCATCGAAGATCGTTATAATTGCGAATTGGGTTATGGGACGCAGAATATCGCTCAGGGACGTTGATATTAAAGGTATAAGGGGGATCTCCCTAGAAGATATGCTCAGAGTGAAGAAGAAGGGCTTCACTATTAGGCTCATAGGATCCATAAGCCATGATGAAATAAGGGTTTCTCCAGAGGAGATCCCTCTCGGAGACCCTCTCTCTGTAAGCTCTAACCTTAATGCTGTGATGATAGATTGCGCTTACTCAGGTCGGCATATAATCATTGGGCGTGGAGCCGGTGGTAAGGAGACAGCATCCTCAGTTATGAGAGATATAATGAGCATAGTTAATAGCGCGTATTTGAAGAGAAATTGTAGCAGAATCTTCTTGAAGGATTACTCTTCATGGGGTTCTCCTGAGCGCTTTTATAGGACAGAGGCGCTGGCGTTATGAGCTTTATGTGATTAGATTGAGGAGGGTGATTATTGCCCAAAAGCAGAAAACTTGAACTATCAGAACCTGAAATAGAATATTATTCTCGCCAAATAGTTCTTCCAGATATTGGTTATAAGGGGCAGACTAAACTTAAAGGGGCCAGCGTATGTATAGTTGGCTTGGGTGGATTGGGTTCTCCCGCCGCTTTACAGTTGGCGGCTATGGGCGTAGGGCATCTGCGCCTAGTAGACCACGATGTTGTTGAAGCGTCAAATCTGCAGAGGCAGCACATTTACAGCGTTAAGTTCCTAGGCTACCCTAAGGTTGAGGCTGCAGCTATAAGGCTTAAGGAGCTGAATCCCAATATAGAGGTTGAGCCATTACCAATATCCTTAAACTACCGTACCGTTAAGGAAGCTATTAGAGATACTGATGTTGTTATTGATGGGCTTGACCGGATGAGTACACGTTATGTAGTTAATCGCGCCTGCCAGAAGATTGGTGTGCCATATATTTATGGAGCTGCCATAATGACGTTTGGAAGCGTCTCCACAATTATACCTGGAGAGACGCCCTGTCTGGAATGTTTTCAGGGCGGAATAGATGATGATATGCTGCCATCATGCGCTGTTGTTGGGGTTCATCCAGCAATCCTCAATATTATAGCGAGCATAGAGGTTTCTGAGGCAACCAAGATTATTACTGGTAAAAAGCCGCAGCTGGCTGGTAAACTATTCCACTGTGATATTGGCGAGATGGTTTTTGAGATGATAAACGTTTCGAAGGCTGAAAAGTGCTCGGTGTGCGGTCTAAAACAGGCCCTTCCCAAACCTGTTGAAGAGAAAGTAATCACGGAGCTCTGCGGTAGGGAGGGAAAGAGAGTCTTTCTTATAGTGCCGAAGAAAAACCTCAACATAGACGTGAATAAACTATCATTGGTGATAAGCAGCTCTAGAGATTTTGAGATCAAAGTTAATGCGAACCTTGGAATAACATTCGTTGACAATGCTAAAAATAGAGCCGTCAGCATTCTGAAGAGTGGAATAATGATAGTGGACAATGTTAATAGCGAGGATGAGGCTTACAGCTTCTACAAAAAAATAATGGTTAATGGGCTTAAGGTTAATGCTGGCGACATAGAACCATGAACTTTTATGGTTTGTAGGAAGATTTAAATAATAACGCCGTTATATTTTTTATCGGCCAAACTCTTCAAAGGAGCGAAAAAAGGAGGATGAAGCCAACCACAACATCATATGAGAATATTGAGAGGTTTATAAAATGCTACTCAATCGGGCGTGATGACGGTGAGGATTCGCTGCACTTCATCAGGATCAAGGTTCCAGGCGGCATCTTGACGTCTGAGCAGTTCCTGAAAATCGCTGATCTCGCATCAAAATACAGCCGGGGGATTGCGGAAATAACTGATAGGCAGGATATACAGTTACACTGGATTAAGGCTGAAGATTCTCTAGAAATCTTCTCCATAATGGATGAATTAGGCTTTACGACGGATATGTGCGGCCAAGGCTTTCCCGGAGCAAGATACGGTGATGTAAGGAACATTGCTTGCTGCCCAGCTTCTGGGATCGAAAGAGACGAAATATTTAATTGCTATCCAATCGTCAAGGATCTAACAAGATTCTTTACCGGAAACCCAGAGTATTTGGATCTTCCTAGAAAATTTAAGATAGCAATGTCCGGCTGCGGCGCCGACTGTGTTAGGGCGGAGATAAATGACCTGGCCTTCATAGCTGTTAAAAATAGCGGAGAAGTTGGCTTCACAATTCTGGTTGGTGGAAGCGTAGGAGCGTCGCTTCCGGGACCAAGGCTAACGAAACCAACTGGCATATTTATTTATCCTGAAGACGCCTTTAAAGTGGCAGTCTCAATAATCGAGATATTCAGAGATTATGGCAATAGAGAGAGCAAGGCTAAGGCCAGGTTTAAGTGGCTCATTGAGAATTGGGGACTCGAAAAGTTCCTTTCACTGCTAAAATCAAAGACTGATGTAAAGTTTGAGAAGTACGATGGGTCAATCTTTATCAGGGAAACTGATCATGAAGGGATTCAGCCACAGACTAACAATGGCTACTATTATGTAAATATCCCCATACTGGGTGGGCGGCTAACGAGTTCTATAATGGATAAGATTGCGTTTCTAGCGGATAAGTATGGAGGCGGTGAGATAAGGCTGACCCCAACCCAAAATATAATAATCCCAAATGTTTCTGAGGAAAATAGGAACTTGCTCCTAAAAGCCCTCATAGAACTGGGCTTCACAATGAATTCTTCTAGGGTTAGGCAGCTTAGCGTGGGCTGCGCTTCAGACTTCTGTGGGAAAACATTATATCCGCACGCTAAAGACATTGTTAGAGATGTCGTAGAATATTTGGAAGAATATTTTGGTGCCGAAAAATTGAGCAGTCTAAGGTTTCGTGTGAATGCTAGCGGCTGCCCTAATGATTGTGGGGCAAGCCTTGTAGCCGATATAGGTTTGGTTGGAAAACAGATTAGGGAGGGCGATAAGATTAGGCAGACATACGATATCTATGTTGGCGGAGGCTTAGGCAATAGTCCATTGCTCGGTAAGATTGTTGCTGAAAGAGTCCCAGCTGAAAGAGTGAAGTTCATGGTTGCTTCATTCATAGCCAATTACTTGGAGATGAGGAAGCCCGATGAGAGTATGGGCGAATTCTGTAGGAGGCACAGAATAGAAGAGCTAAAAGTCTTCTTTCTCCCGAAATATGGGGGTTGATTATGTTGAGCAGAGATAGATTTAAGGTCGAAAAGGTTAGTGAAGGGTTATATAGGCTGGATGCCCGCGGATTAGTCTGCCCATACCCGCAGCTCCTAGTCACAAGAGCCCTAAGCAGTCTCTCGCATAACGACATTCTGGAAGTTATTCTTGATAACCCACCATCGGTAAGGGATATACCGCCAATACTTGAGGAGAGGGGCTATAATGTTAGTGTGGTAAAGATAGATAGTGTAACATGGAAGATGACTATTCAAGCGCGAAGCTAATCTTCATTCCTAAAACTGGGATAAGAATGAAAAATCATATATGAAGAAGTGTAAAAAATTACATTGATTGGAGGTTTAATACATTGCTAGCGAGGAGAGCAGCGCTTATCGGGGTTTTTGCCTCCCTTCATACACTACTATATTTTATGCCACTTCTATGGCGCAGCTGGGCAATATTTCTCATACCTTTTGAGGGCATTATTCTCGGCCCTTTGGCTGGCTACCTAGCAGCCTTAATGGGCAGCATAATCGCCAGAATAATTAAACCGGATGTTTTTTGGATGTTTGGAATATTCGCCGAACCTTTAGGGGTTTTAGCGGCTGGCTTTCTCGCCAAGAGGGATTGGAAGCCCGTCTTGGCCATTTATGGTGTAATGCTCTCAGCCTATTTCGTTCATCCCTTAGGTCGGCAGCTTCCACTATGGACAATCTTAGACATTTTGCTTGCTTTTACCTTAATATATCCAACGGCAAAGATAGGCAGAAAACTTTTTGAGGGAAACCTTAAACATTCAACCATATCCCTAATTTTCATATCATTTATATCTACGGTAACAGATGCATTAATAAGAGTCTTTCTTTTCATTCCAGTAGGTCTATTTTCCCTTCTCGGTCTAACAAGTGAAGCAGTATACGCCATCTTTATAGCCGGAGCTATCGACTCTTACATAGAGGATACGCTAGTCGTAGCAGTTTCCTTTATAATTGGCACTCCGCTACTCAAAGTCCTAGAGAAAATGCCAGAATTCAAATATTATATAAGTTAAGACCCCAAAGAAAGTTCGAATGAAAAGATTCAATTGTTAACACATCTAGTGTGTATAACGCTAATCTGCTAATTTATGCTATTTTTAGTTAGCGCTTTTTATAAGCCAAGAGCACAGTTGTAAGGGCCGCTGCCAGATATGAAAGGTGAACCATGACTCTCGCCCATTCGGCACTTACGGTGTAACCAAACATAACTGCTAATATTGAACCTATCAAATTCTTATGGTGTAAAGGGTTGTCGCTAGAGATGTTCAACACGTATGCTTTTTCAGATAGCCAGCCTAAATCAACCCCGGTTTCCTTGTAATATTCTATTAGCTCATGAGCCCCATAGCCAGCTAGCCCGCCAGCAATAAGTACTAGCAATATGCTGGTGAAGTAAAAGAAACTTCGTATATTAATTTTCATGCCGAACATATAAATGCCCAGTGAGAGAATAAGCGCCGTTATTGTTCCCAATACGGCCCCGATGAGGGTTGCAGCAACCTCCGTAAGGAAGAAGGGCGTCAGAAAGAGAACCGTTTCAAACCCCTCCCTAAAAACTACAACAAATGACAGCGACATAAGTCCAATTGTTGAGCCACGCCTTACAGTCATTTCAACCCTCCGCTCTACCTCCTGCTTAATGTGCTTTCCCTTAACAGCCATCCAATATACTGTGCAAGATAAGACGATTACAGCCGTGAACGCTGCGAGGGCCTCGAAGAGTAGCTGCAAGATTTTAGGTAGAACGCCATAGATAAGCCAGATAGTCAAGCCTGCACCCAAACTTGCCGTCACAGATAAATATATGCCATACCAGATGTATCGTGATAAACCACGCATGCCAATTCTATTAATATAAGACAATATTATTGCCGTTATTAGCGCCGCCTCGAAAGTCTCTCTAAAAACTATCAAGTATTGCCCAAGCATAGGTCTCACCAATCTGAATACGATTTTTGTAATTTAGATTTGGAACCGTCATAGATTATAACGATGTTATATAAAAATCTTCCCCTCAATTACAGAAGAGAATAAAATCTAGGATACTTAGTTTAAATAGCTCGGTATTCATTTTTT
>CALKGV010000112.1 GCA_938091805.1 uncultured archaeon
TAAAAGCCGTCGAGTAATGCCCATACCTAACAGGCATATCCATCCACCTACAGCCAGTAACAAGCACGTAGAGAACACCATTCAACACACGCCCATCATCAACCCCAGAGCCTACCAACCCTAGCCTTAGGAGGCAGCAAAGACCTAATAAGCTTCCATTCCCCATCACTAAGCTCACGAAACTCCATGTAGAAGGCATAAAAGAGGGAAACTTAAATAGTTTTGCAATGAGTTCATTCTCAGGATTAATGAGCGCGGTGAGAGATTTCCACTAACGCTTGTCGACTGGAGCCCGGAAAAAGGAACAATCACGCTGATATTCCAGGAAGTCGGCGTATCAACAATAAAACTTGGAAAATTAAACGTAGGAGATTACATCGAGGATATTGTTGGTCCACTAGGCAACCCCACCGAAATAGCGAAATACGGACATGTGGCAGTTATAGGCGGAGGAGTAGGTACAGCGTTAATCTATCCCTGGGTGCGATCCCTAAAAGAAGCGGGAAATTATATTACCACAATCATTGGGGCAAGAAGCTCAAGCCTCATCCTGCTTGAGAAGGAACTAGGCGCACTGAGCAACGAAATATACATATCTACCGACGATGGAACAAAAGGAGTGAAAGGATTCACATCAGATATCTTAAGACAGATTCTGGAGCAAGGTGGAAGATTTGATATTGTTATGGCAGCTGGACCGGTCTTAATGATGAGAGCCGTAGCTGAAACAACACGCCCGCACAATATAAAAACCATCATAAGCCTAAACCCAATAATGGTTGATGGAACCGGAATGTGCTGCAGCTGCAGAGTTACAGTTGATGGAAAAACAAGATTCGCCTGCGTGGACGGACCGGACTTTGACGCCCACAAAGTGGATTTTAATGAACTAATGAACCGTTTGAGAGCTTATCAGAATGAGGAAAAAATACTTTGCAGAGACTCAGCGAGAAAACTTAGGTAAACATGTTAAACTATCTTTGAAAATGCAAACTTTTATAACAATCATTCCTCTATGAAAATTTAGAATAATGAAATGGAGGGAAACTATTGGTAGAGATAAGGGTGGCAATAGCAGGCGTTGGAAATGGAGCTTCAGCGCTGGTTCAAGGCGTACATTATTATAGAAACGCGAAGGAAACCGATATTGTTCCAGGACTAATGCATGTTAAATTTGGCAACTATCATGTTAGAGATATAAAATTTGTTGCAGCCTTCGAGGTTAATAGATTAAAGATTGGAAAAGACTTAAGTGAAGCTATATTCACCGAGCCAAATTGCTGTCCAAAATTCGTTGACTCCATGCCTAAATTGGACGTGGAAGTCTTGCCAGCGCCAGCACTCGACGGCGTTGGACCGCACATGAAAGAAGCTTTTAAAGCATACTCGGAGGGGGAAATAGAACCAGTGGACGTCGTTGAAGCTCTCAGGAAATCTAGGGCTGATATTCTTGTGAATTATATGCCGGTTGGAAGTTTTGAGGCGACTCGTTTTTACGCTCAGGCGGCTCTGGAGGCTGGATGCGCATTTGTTAATTGCATCCCTGAGTTTATTGCGAGCGATAGGGAGTGGGCTGCCAAA
The DNA here is from genome assembly GCA_938091805.1 of uncultured archaeon. Taxonomy (GTDB): domain Archaea; phylum Thermoproteota; class Bathyarchaeia; order Bathyarchaeales; family DTEX01; genus DTEX01. The sequence continues at coordinate 1,582 of CALKGV010000112.1, forward strand.
TTTGAGAAGGCTGGGCTGCCGGTTGCAGGCGACGACGTGAAAAGCCAGCTGGGCGCAACAATACTCCATAGGACAATTGCTAGACTATTCGTTGATAGGGGCGTTATACTCGATGAAACATATCAGTTGAATATCGGCGGAGATACGGATTTCCAGAATATGACTTTGGAGCAAAGGCTTAAGTCCAAGCGTATCAGCAAAACCGAAGCCGTCACAAGCATAGTTCCCTACGATGTGCCCACTAGGATAGGACCATCCGACTTCGTGCCATTTTTAGGCAACAAGAAAATATGTTACATTTATGCTAAGGGAAGAAACTTTGGAAATCAGCCCATAAATGTCTGGGTTAAACTTGAAGTTGAAGATGCGCCCAACAGCGCAGGCGTGGTCATTGATGTTATAAGGGCAACTAAAATCGCCCTAGACAGAGGTATAGCGGGACCATTAATCAGCATTTCAGCATACGCCTTTAAACATCCACCCAAACAAGTTGAGGACCCAATAGCAAAAAGGTGGGTTGAAGAATTCATTAAGGGAAAAAGAGCACGATAATATCCTTCACTAATGGAAGATTAACGGATCACTTGCAGCCAAACTTTGTAGGCTTCAAATATCCTCCTCAACTCTTTAACCGGCTCCCCATGCAAGTCAACCCTCAAGTTTATTATGGGACGGGATTCATGTATAGGTTTCCTTTCAGCCACTATCAGAGCCGCAGAGCATGCCCCCCTCTTATCTCCCCCCACTTTTTGCCCCGCTTCCAATGCCTTCATCAGCCTTTCAGCAAGCCACTCACCCTCAGATGATGCAAATGCTTCAGCCATAGCCTCTAAAACTTTGCTGGATACTAGAGCATTACCGGCAACAATACAATCCTTTTGGATAAGATGGCCCATCCAATCTAGGTTTTTTCTTCCAGTGAACGCGGCTCTCTGACCGTGCGCATCAATAATGGCTATTTGCCTCATCTCTCGAAGGGGATCGTTTTCAAGCAGCCTTTCCAGCACATCTTTTGGTGAGAGACCCATTTGCAAAAGCCTCAGCCCATTAACGCCGTGAAAGAAGCTTGTGTAACCCTGAACCGCTAATGCACCCACACCCGGTTCAACATGCGGAACAGCGCTTCCAACCGATAAGGAGGCTGAAGAGACGCATATGCCCAAAGCAAGGGTTTCATTGCATCTCGCAACGACTGAGAAAGTACTATTCAAAAAATATCGCAACGTCAATTTCATCACCGTCATTAAGTCCTAAAAATTCCCGTAGGTGCAATGGGGCAACTATTTCCATAATGTTCTCCGGATATCCCGGAACAGACGGTCTAACTATGGCTCCAATAACCCTAATGCATCTAAAGCATATTAAGGCCCTATAGAGGAAACCTGAAGAATATCCTTCTTCCGGGATTATCTTAAACCCCCCTTTTTCATTAATAATGCTTGATAAAATCCCAGAAGAGTCCTCCGTAAGCATTACATTCAGTGTTCCAGGATACGGTTCAAAATTGAATATTTCTGCAACTTGCCTTTTAAACCATGGGAGACTAACGAATTTCTTTCCATCACCCATTCCGGCTATAACTTTTCCCCTCACGATTATGAATCTGCCATTCATCTTCATGTCTCCTAACTGTAATTTTTGATAAAGTATATATGTAATGCGTGAGTAAAAAAGAACAAAATGAGAAGACAGAGAGCAATTGCTAGTGAAAATGTTAGATTAAGATTGATCAGAAAAATTGATGACTTTTCGGCTAAAAATTTGGTTAAATGTGCCGTTTACGCATCATCTATAATCTTCTTTTTTACGCTTATCCTTATTCCGCCGATAGCTGGAATACTTGAGAACATTGGTAAATTAAAAACAATATATTACGACCCATCTTTGCTTACTAGCGCCAATTTAGCCATCATAAACTCTTTCACTATGGCCTTTACCGTCGCGACGTTAGACCTTATAGCAGCGCTACCGCTCGCATGGTTCATAGTTAGGAGCAAGATGAAAATCGTAAACTTCATAGATGTACTAGTAGACATACCATTTCTCATACCAACAGCGGCTTTAGGTTATTCGTCCCTACTCTTCTGGAGCAGTCAAGATGGAATCTCCAGAATTTTTGGGATGGAGACCCTTATTCCACCCGGTTTCGCCCTTGTACTACTTCTCCACTTCGCCTTTTCATATCCAGTAATTGTTAGAGTAATGGTCGGCGAGCTATTAACCTACAGAGAAGTTTATGAAGTTGCTGCTAGAACCCTTGGCGCTCAACCCTTCACGGCGGTCAGAACAATAACCTTACCTCTGCTTAAGCCGGGCATAATAGTATCCTTCCTTCTAGCTTTCGCCAGATCCCTTTCTGAAACTGGAGCCACGGTTATTGCCGCAGGAAACTTCGAGAACGGCCCTGTTTTCATATTTAAGAATATAGATAAAGTTGGAGAGGGAGCTCTAGTTTATGTGAGCTCAGTACTGATACTTGCTTCGACAATAATATTCTTTTTAATAAAACTGCTGGCTCCCAGCCTTAAATTCCCGATCAAGCGAGCATTCCCATCTATTGAAAGGAAGCTCAGCAGTTACGAAGTAGTTAAATTTCGGGACGGCGCAACAATTCTAGTTTTTCTGATAATCGTCGTAGCGCCTTCGCTATTTATTGCCCTACCAGTGTTAAGCGCCCTTCTAGATGGAACCGTGAACGAGATGGTTGCAGGCTCAGAATTATGGAACGTTTTTTGGCGAAGTATGCTAATCTCTTACGCTGTTGGTTCCATATCTACATTAATGAACGTTGTTTTCGGGCTGCCAGCAGCCGTACTGATCGCTAGAAGAAAACTTGGCAGAGCAACTTCGATTTTTAAGGCATTAGTCAGCATACCAATCATAGTTCCATCAATTGCCCTAGGCGTCTCGCTGAAATTCTTCTGGGGAAAATACGGTTTCATCCCGGAATTTTGGGTCATCGTGTTCTCACACACAACCATAACTTACACGTATTTTGTCGAGTCCATGTCCGCAGCCATAGAAGGGATCCCCGTAGAAATGGAAGATGTAGCAGGCACGCTCGGCGCCAAGCCTTTTACAATATTCAGGAGGATAACGCTGCCATTAACTAAATACGCCGTTTTCTCAGGAGCAATTTTAGTTTTTACCCGAGCCTTAGGTGAAACTGGGGCTGCAAAAGCTGTGGTAAGAACAAAGGAGTTTCAAACTCTTCCAGTGCTACTTGTCGATTGGATTATAAATAAGCGCGCAACCTCTTCGCAGAGCGCTTTGGGAATAGGGCTTTACATAATATCTGCTTTCCTTGTGCTTTTAGCCCTAAGGTTCATCATAAGGGAGAGAAGGCGGTAGTATGCCATCAATACGGCTGGTCAATGTTACAAAAAAATTTGGCGGTATTACGGCGATTAAAAAACTAAGTTTAACAATTAACGATTGCGAGTACGTCTGCGTTTTAGGACCCAGCGGAAGCGGCAAAACCACTTTACTCAGACTTATCGCAGGGATAATTAAGCCCGATGAGGGGGAAATCTACATTAACAATAAACTTGTGAATGATGTACCCCCGCAGGAGAGAAATGTTGCCTATGTACCTCAGTACTATGCGCTTTTTCCGCATCTAACCGTAATTGATAATGTTGCATTTGGACCGTTATCTAGGGGACTACGGAGGGAAGAAGCCTATAAGGTGGGCATGCATATGCTGGAGATGACTAGGCTTGCGTGGAGGGCGGAATCCTTACCCTACGAGTTGAGCGGCGGAATGCAGCAGCGTTTAGCGTTAGCCAGAGGTTTAGCTTGCGGAGCGAAAATTTTGCTCTTAGATGAGCCATTAGGCGCTTTAGATGCGAGATTAAGAGTGGAATTAAGATTTAGACTTAGAGAGATTGCTAAAGAAAATGGCTTAACAGTCATTCATGTCACACATGACCAGGAGGAGGCCATCGTAGTAGCGGATAGGCTAATCGTCCTAAGAGGGGGAGAAATACAGCAGGAGGGGCCGCCATCACAAGTATATAATGAGCCGAAAAACATTTTTGTAGCCCATTTTGTTGGAGGAGCAAACTTCTTTGAGGGATTTATAGCCGAAACAGATCCGCATGGCTCATGGGTTCAACTGAGAAATGGCTTCATTCTGCGCGTCAATGAAACCCGATGGAAAGTTGGCGAAAAAATTGTCATAATGATAAGGGAAGAAAAGACTGAAATAATTAAAGGCATTAAGAGAAGGGAAGACATCAATCTCCTACCCGGAACAATTAAGGAAGCAAGTTTTTTGGGAGATTTTGTAATATATGGGATTTTACTTGATAACGGTGATAATGTTAACTCGAAGATGCCGACTCTTCTGGGAATAGGAAAATTTAAAATTGGCGAAAGAGTTTACGTTCGCTTAAGAACCGAATATTTAAGGGCTTATCCCTATCCTCCGCAGGGACTTTATCAAGAATTAAAGGTGATGTAATATCCCCTCAGTTCGCCTAGTTAACATTACAAAAAGATACGGTGGTATTGCAGCTATAAGGAATATTAACCTTAAAGTGGAAGACAAGGAGTATTTATGCATCATTGGTCCGAGCGGTTGTGGAAAAACAACCTTAATAAAATGTATAGCTGGCATAATAAAGCCCGATGAGGGGGAAATCTACATAGACGATAGGATAGTTAATGATACCCCAATTCAAGATCGTGGGATAGGATACGTTTTTCAAGAAATAGCCTTATTCCCTCACATGAGCGTTTATGATAACATATGTTATGGACCATTTGTTAAAGGTTTGGACATTTCAAGTGCTAAAAATCTAATCAACGAAATTCTTAACATGTTGGAACTTTGGGATAGGGTTAAGGATCCCCCTAGCATCCTTAGTGGCGGTGCGCAGCAAAAAACAGCTGTCGCAAGAGCTCTCACATCCGGTTCACGCCTGCTAATACTTGATGAACCGCTAGGCTCATTAGACGCTAAGGTGAGAAGGGTTCTAAGATACGAATTAAGAAGACTAGTTAAGGATCTCGGCTTAACAGCAATTCATGTTACACATGACCAGGAGGAGGCCATGTCAATCGCCGATAGGATAGTTGTTATGAGATCTGGTGAAATAGTTGAGATTGGCACCCCACTTGAACTATATCTCCGCCCAAAAAATCTTTTTACCGCGCACTTCGTAGGTGAGGCTAATTTCTTTATAGGCGATTTATTAGGAGAAGAAGATGAGGGCGTGAAGATCGATGTTAATGGAAATATTCTTTATATTCCATGTAAGCCCAGTTTCGAAGGCAAAAAGGTTGTTCTAGCAATTAGACCTGAGTTTATAATTATGAAGAAAACTAACGGATTAAAGGACGCTTGGAGAGGCATGATTGAGAAGATAACTTTTTTGGGCAGCTCTCTCCGATTTGAAGTTTGCACCGAGAATGATATTATGGTAATTGTGAAGAATCCCTTCTCCTCCGAAGCATTAGGGTGGAGAGTTGGGGATCGAGTGAACCTAGTATTGTCCCGTGATTCTTTGCTCTTATATCCCTATCCAAAAGAGGGTCTAGAAAAAGCCATATCCATCGAATAAAGAAAAAATTAAAATAATATAAATTTAGTTTTATTTTAACATTACTTAAGGAGATTCTTTCAATGGAGCGGTGGTTTGAAAAACGGCGGAAGAATAAGGTTCTTGATATTGCATATCGTCAAATGACCCTAGCTCTTGACACAGTAAACGATTTAGAAAGGGCGGTGAAGGCCATTTTCTCAGGGGATAAAGAATCTTCGAAAAACACTATAGAAAGGTTATTTGTTATTGAGGAGGAAATAGACAGCCTTAGAAGAACCGTATTTGAAGAGTTGACGAAGGGGAGCTTGCCTCCTAGAGATAGAGAGGACATTATGCATCTTGTTAAGCGATTGGATGTTATGGCTGATTTTGTTAAAGATTCGGCGAGAAATATGATTATCCTAATGGATGCTGGTGTGCCTACGGATGTTTGGAAAGCATTCTTAGACATGTCCTCTAGCATTGTTAAATGCGCGGCAACACTTAAAGAAAGCTTAAAACTTTTAGGTGAGAACCCTTCCGAGGCTAGGACCCTATCACTTAAAGTTGAAGAAGAAGAAAACAAGGTGGATAAACAATATTTAAATATAAAGTCTCTGCTATTAAAGCGCGTGGATAAAATAAATCCGGCGGTTTTAATAATGTTGAAGGATTTAGCCGATTACATGGAGAATGCTGCGGATAGCTGTGCTGATGTGGGAGATTACATAAGAGTTCTAACCGTGTTAAAATAGCAAGTACATTATATCTTAACTCTTTTCCTTACTGCGCCAAAAAAGAGGGTTTCACTCATCAATCTTATCGCTCGTTTCTTTCGCTTTCATTTTCCCAATTTTTGCCCTATCCCACATAATCAGACGCAGCTTCTCCATGTCCTTCTTCACTCTTATTGCTAGAAGCCCGAAAAATATTGAGCATAAAATCCACGTGCTTACACCTATAGTTAAGATTGCCACCAGCAGCGATTATTGAACCGCTATTAGCTCGGCTATAAGTGGCGCTAGCGCTGAACTGCTGTTCTCTATGAAGCCCTGAACCGCCTGGGGCTGTGCTTCAAACTTCAGGCTCAATGATGTCTTGTATTATGGACGTCACGTTGGAGCCACCTACAGGTATTATGAAAGCTGTGAGAGATATTAGGATGAGGAAGAGATCTCTGCTCTCCTTCGGCGTACTTAAGCTGACAAATAATAATATTGCCCCAAGAAGAACAACAACCGTGCATAGAAGACCTCGACCTCGCGGGTGCGCTTAAAGAGGAAATCGCCGAGAATACCCCAGGATATGCTGCCTAATGAAAGAGCCACTATAACAGCCGCCATCGCTAACGCCGCGTCAGCCGCTGTGTAACCACGTTCAACCTCAAGATGGCGGAACGACCAGTAAGTTAGCACATTCCAAGGAAAAACTCCGAAAAAGCCCTGAATAAATAGGAGACGCATACTTGGATTATAGAATAGATTTTTAACAAGTGTTGGGTCAAAGCGATAAGTGGGGATAACCTCGCCATCTCAGGCTCAGCTCTCTCCCTAGGAGCCTCTTTGACGCCGAAGAATATGAGCACGGCGATTAAAATGTCCAGGTGCCAGTTATGAAAAAGACGTTTCTCCATCTAAAAGAACCGCCTAAAACAACTGCTAGAGCCATGCTAAGCACATAACCCATTGGTCCTGAAGCCGCTAGAAGCCCATACACCCTGCTTCTAATAGATGGCTCAAAATAGTCGGATAGTAAACTCTGAATACCTGGATAACTGGAATAATCTATCCCAGTAACCCTCTTGTCATGAGGAAAACAGAGTAATTTGGAGCAAGCGCATTAAACCATGTTGTTGAACCCCATATAAAAGAGGCTAAAGCCACAAGTTTGGCTCTTGCATACCGGTCATAAAGATACCCCCATATCGGATAAAAAATTGCGGCAACTACTATTGCGAAGCTATATACAGCACCCATCCGGGCTTCATCAATCCTGAACTCCTCCATAATGGGCATGGTTAAGGGACTTACAAGAAGCTTGTCAGCTTGGTGCACAAGCATGAAGAGAAAGAAAACTGTGAAAACAAGCCACCTATATTTGGAGACCATCCGACCCCTCTAAACAAATAAGTTTCATGGCATATTAAGAGAGAACTCATCTCTAAATT